>CAZVKD010000116.1:0-9311 GCA_964627675.1 uncultured Gemmatimonadaceae bacterium | reverse complement strand
CCACTGACCTCACGCTTATCAGGCGTGCGCTCTAACCACCTGAGCTACAGGCCCCCGAGGACCCGGAATCTAGGCGGGGACAACGACCGCGCCAATGCGAGAGCCGGGCGTGTGGCCCCCGGCCGCCCGCCCCCTCACTCCCAATCCCGCCGCCGCCGAGTCCGCGGCTCGTCGTCCTCGTCCTCGTATTCGTCCTCGAGTTCGTCGTAATCTTCGTACTCGTCCTCGTCGAACTCGTCTTCTTCGTCGAACTCCTCCTCGTCCAGGTCCTCCTCCAGCTCTTCGTCCTCGTCGAAGTCCTGGAACTCCTCGAACTCCTCGTCCTCGTCGTCTTCGTGGCGTCGCCGGGCTCCCACCGTCCGCCGCGACGTCTCCCAGGGCAACATGGCTCCTCCCAAAGCGCCTGTAAGAGGTTGGGACCTCCCTCGAACCATCGCTACTCCCTCACTCCATCGCGGCGCGCGCCTGCCGCGCCGCCTTGCGCCGCTCGGTCTGGGCCAGCGCGCACTTCCGCAACCGGATCGCGACCGGCGTGACCTCGATCAACTCGTCGTCCTCGATGTACTCCAACGCCAGCTCCAGCGTGATCTGCCGCGGCGGCTCCAGGCGAATCATCTCGTCGGACGCGGTGGTCCGAATGTTGGACGCCTTCTTCTCCTTGGATACGTTCACGTCCAGGTCGCCGCTGCGCACGTGCTCCCCCACGATCATCCCTTCGTACACCGGATCGCCCGGCGCCACGAACATAGTGGCCCGCTCCTGAAGATTGAACAGGGCATACCCCACCGCCACACCCTCGCGGTCGGCCACCAGCACGCCCCGCGTCCGCCCCGGGATCGGACCGGCCCACCGGCCGTACTCCATGAACCGGTGGTGCAACACCCCCTCGCCCCGGGTCTCCGTCAGGAAGTCGGACCGGTAGCCGAACAACCCGCGCGCCGGAATCCGGAAACGCATCCGCAGCCGCCCCTGGCCGGGGTTCTTCATGTCCAGCAACTCCCCCCGCCGGGGTCCGAGCGTCTCCATCACCACGCCCAGCATGCCCTCGGGCACGTCCACCAGCAACTCCTCGTACGGCTCCCGCCGCTCGCCGTCGGGCCCCTCCCGCGAAATCACCCGCGGCCGGCTCACCTGAAACTCGTAACCCTCCCGCCGCATGGTCTCCATCAGAATGGACAGGTGCAGCTCCCCGCGCCCGGACACGCACAGCGTGTCCGGCTGATCCGTCTCCTGCACCCGGAGCGCCACGTTGCGCTCCACCTCGCGGAACAGCCGCTCGCGCACCTGCCGCGTGGTCACATACTTGCCAGACCGGCCGGCGAACGGAGAGTCGTTCACCATGAAATCCACCGAGATCGTGGGTTCCTCCACCGCGATCCCTTCCAGCCGCTCAGGGTGCCCCGGGTCCGTCAGGGTCTGCCCGATCTCGATCCCTTCGATCCCGGCCAGCGCCACGATCTCGCCCGCCTCGGCCGCCTCCAGCTCCACCCGCTCCACCCCCTCGAAGCCGAACAACTGCGCGACCTTGCCGGTCCGGATGGTCTCGTCCGACACCAGGCCTGGAGCGCCAAGCGGAAGCACCGCCACGGACCGGCCCACCGCGAGCCGCCCCCGCTCGATCCGCCCGATGGCGATCCGCCCGAGATAGGGCGAATGGTCAATGGTGGACACCAGCATCTGGAACGCACCGTCGAGATCCACCAGCGGCTCGGGAATGTGCGCCAGGATCGCCTCGAACAGCGGGGCGAGGTCCGCCTGAAGGCGCGGGCCCCGCTCCACCGTCCCTTGCCCCGAGTCGCCCTCGCTCGCCGCCACCGAATCACGAACCCCGGGCAGAGTCTCCACCGCCCATCCATCACGCGCCGACGCGTACAGAAACGGAGCGTCCAGCTGCGCATCGGTGGCTTCGAGATCCACCAGCAGCTCCAATACCTCGTCGTGCACTTGGGCCGGGCGCGCATCCTGCCGGTCCACCTTGTTGATCACCACGATGGGCGGCAGGCCCAGCGCCAGGGCCTTGCGGGTCACAAAGCGCGTCTGCGGCATGGGACCCTCGACGGCATCCACCAGCAGCAACACGCCGTCCACCATGCGCAGGATCCGCTCGACCTCGCCTCCGAAATCCGCGTGGCCCGGCGTATCTACGATATTGATCTTGGTCCCGCGCCAGCGTACCGAAGCATTCTTCGACAGGATCGTAATTCCGCGCTCCCGCTCGAGCGGGTTGGAATCCAGTACCCGCTCGACCACCGGCTGGTTGGCGCGGAAGACCCCTGCCTGGCGCAGCATCTTGTCGACCAGCGTGGTCTTGCCATGGTCAACGTGCGCGATGATCGCGATGTTACGGATCGACAAGCTGGAAGACCTTGTGTTACAACAACTTAGTGAACTTTTCCGGCCACGTGTGGGGCCAACATACCCGGGGTGGAAGGAAAAAACAAGCGGCAGACTGCACCGGCGATCACAGGCGACGTTTGGCGATCACAGGCGATGTGATCACCGGGCGGTACCCTGGCCCCGAGTTCGCCTGCGATCGCCCCTCATCACCTGCCATCGCCCGTCGTCGCCCGACATCGCCGTTGGTTGCTCTGCCGCGCCTGCCGCCCCTGCCGCTACTGCCGCCCCTGCCGCTACTGCCGCCCCTGCCCCTCCTCCGGCCCACACGTATCGTCTCGCTCCAACTGCATCGTGACGTGCCGGATCCCCAGCCCGGCCATGCGCTCCTGCACCGCTTCCAGCACGCGTTGATTCACCATGGGATCCCGCACCACCGCGTGTCCGCTCATCGCCACCACGCCGCTGGTGAGGGTCCACACGTGGAGGTCATGCACGTTCACCACGCCGGGCACCGTGGCGATCTGCCGCTCCACGTCGCCCAGCGCGATGTGGGCCGGCGTCGCTTCCAGCAAGACCTCCACGCTGTCGCGCACCAACCGGGCGCCGCTCCACACGATCAGCAGCGCGATCACCATCGAGATCAACGGGTCGGCCGGCGTCCATCCGGTCGCCAGAATGACGGCGCCGGCTCCCATGGCGCCCACGGACCCCAGCAAGTCGCCCATCACGTGGAGATAGGCGCCCCGCACGTTGAGCGAGTGTTTGTGCCCGGCGTGGAGCATGCGGAGCGCCACGATATTCGCCACCAGCCCCACCGCGCCCACGCCGAAGAGGATGCGCGGTTCCACGTCCGGCGGCGCGCCCAGGCGCCGCACGGCCTCCCAGACGATCCCACCGGCCAATACGAACAATGCGGCCCCGTTCACCAGGGCCGCGAGGATCTCCAGGCGGAGATAGCCGTAGGTGCGCTCCGGCGTGGCGGGGCGGGTGGCCATCCGGGCAACGAACAGGGCCAGGGCGAGCGCGGCGGCGTCGCCCAGCATGTGGGCGGCGTCGGCCAGCAGGGCAAGCGAGTTGGCCAGCCACCCGGCCACGACCTCGACCACCATGAACCCGGCCGTCAGCACCAGGACCCGGCGCAGGGTGCTCAGGTGCGCCTGGAGCAGGGGCGCGCGGTGCGCGCAGGCCAGCGAGCGCTGCGAGACCGGCGGGCTCACCGAGCGGCGTTCCCGCCCTCGGGCACGTGATGTAGCTTAGGCCATTCCCTCATGGAAGAACACCTCTCCACCGGCTCGCTGGTGCTGCGCGGCGTCGCCGTGGTCGTGCTTATCGCCGCCAACGCCTTCTTCGTGGCCGCCGAATTCGCGCTGGTGTCCTCGCGCCGCACGCGGATCGAGGCGATGGTGCGCCGGGGCGACCGGAAGGCTAAGACGGTCCAGACCGCCCTGCAAGATCTGTATCGCCAGCTCTCGGCGGTTCAACTGGGCATCACGCTCGCGTCCATTCTCCTGGGATACGTCGCGGAGGAAACCGCCGCGGTGCTGTTCCGTCAGTGGTTCGAGCGGCTGCCGGCCCCCGTCAACCTGTTGAGCCGCGCGACCGTCGCGTCGGTGATTGCGGTCTCGCTCATCTCGTTCCTGCACGTGGTGGTGGGCGAGGTGGCCCCCAAGAACCTGGCCATTACGTATCCCGAACGCACCAGTCGCTGGGTCGCGGGCCCCTTGCTCGTGTTCACCTGGATCACCAAGCCGGCCACCGATCTGCTCAACTGGAGTGCCAACGCGCTGGTGCGGATGCTGGGCATCAGGAGCGCCACCGGAGAGCTGGACCGCATCCACTCGCCGGAGGAGATCGTCATGCTCCTCAAGCAGAGCCAGAAGTCGGGCGGGATCGCGCGCGAAGACGTGCGAATGATCGAAGGGGTGTTCGAGTTCACGGAGAAGACGGCGCGCGACGTCATGACCCCGCGCACCTCGGTGGCGGCGTTGAGAGAAGACCTGCCGGTGCGCGAGGCCGCCGCCCGCGTGGCCGAGGCCGGCCGCTCTCGCTACCCGGTGTATCGCGGATCGCTGGACGACATCGTGGGCGTGGTGCACGCCAAGCAAATTTTGGCCGCGTTCCGCGAGCGTCCCGACGCACCCATCTCCTCGGTGATGCGGGAGCCGCTGTTCGTCCCCGGGAGCCGCGAGGTGGAAGACGTCCTGGCCGACATGAAGCGGCTCAAGACGCACATGGCGGTGGTGCTCGACGAGTTCGGCGGCACCGCCGGCGTGGTCACGATGGAGGATCTGCTGGAGGAGATCGTGGGGCAGATCTACGATGAGTACGACCGCGCGCCCGAACCGGCGCCGCTCGCCAGCGGCGACGCCGTGGTGCTGCCAGGCGCCATGGAGATCGCCCAAGCAAACGAGCGTTTCAAGCTCGGCCTTTCCACCGATGAATACCAGACGCTGGGCGGCTACGTGTTCGGCTCGCTGGGCCGGCTCCCGGTGCCCGGCGATCGGGTGCCGCTCAACGGCGGCTCGCTCGAGGTGGTGGAGATGGACGGACGGCGGGTGGGGAAACTCAGACTCGTGCGAACAGAGGCGAAACCGACGTAGCCACAAGAACGAGGAACGGCGCGCGGCTCAACGGCTCGTCCCCCCTTCGCCCCTCCTCGCCTCTTCTCGTCCTTCCTCGCGCTTTCTCAGGCCACCGCGCACCGATTCGCCCCGGCCTCCAGCGTCGCCGGATCGAACGGCGGGAACTCGCCCCGCTCGTTGAACTGCACGATATAGAGGTGGTTGGGCGGCGTTCGGGGGATGCGACCCAGGATCGCCGTCACGAACGTCTCTTCGGTGTCCCCCAGCGCCCTGACCGCCTTCAGCGCCTCGCCCAGGGGCGCCATCACGGGCCGGCGGTCGAACGGGATCGGCGCGCTGGCGTGACAGGAAAGGACGAGGGTGTCGGGCGGCAGGGCCGCGATTCTCCGGAGCGATCCCCACAACGCGTGGGCCCGTTTCCTGGCCTCTTCTCGATCGCCGGCCTTGAGATCCGGCCGGCCCACCGCGTTCACGAACAGCGTGTCGCCGGTGAACAGGGCGGTATCGTCGAGCAGGTAGCAGGCGCTCTCGAACGTGTGCCCCGGCGTGGCCAGCACGCGGAGCCTCGCGCCGCCCACCTCCAGCTCCGCGCCGTCCAGCAACGCCTGGAACGGGAAGCTCGCCCGCTGCTGATCGGGCAGGTGGTAGCTCGCGCCGGTCAGATCGGCGAGCACGCGGCCGCGGGACAAATGGTCCGCGTGGATGTGGGTATCCAACACCATGGTGATCCGCCACCCCTGGTCCTTCGCGAGCGAGGCGTACACCTGCGGGTCCACGGAGGGATCTATAATAGCCGCTTCCCCGCTCGCCCCGATCAGGTACGAGAGGCACCCCTTCCCCGTACGCCGGACCTGAAGCACCGCGGCCCGGCTTCCCGCGACCGTGACTGGCGCCACGTTCCAGGCGAGGCTCCACCCCTGCATGCCGCCTTCCAGCGAGCGCGCGTCCAGCCCCCGCCGCCGCAGGCGATCCACCGCGAGCAGGCTGGTGCGGCCCACGTTGCACACCGCCACGATGGGCCGATCCGACGGCAGGTCAATGGTGTCAATGGCGCGGGTATCGCCCATCTGCAGCGCTTCGTACACGTCCACGTTGCGGCTGCCCGGGACGGTCCATTCCGCGTGCTGCTCGGGATACCGAATGTCGATCACGGCCACCGGATCGCCACGGTCCAGCATGTCGCGGAGATCGGAAACGGAGATCGTCAGGTTGTTCATATGAGCCACTCCCTGTGCGCGGCCATTCCGATAGTTCGTCGCGAGTCCAAGTGAGCGATCAGCGATTCAACACTCAGCGGTCAGCGACTCGCGATCGGCAGTGAAGTCCGCCTGCGCTCACCGCTGCTTCACCAACGTCTCCGGCATCCGCGCCGCCACCCAGAGCCCCGACAGCACGGTCAGCGCACCCGTAACCCATAGCGCGGGCTCGAGCGAGAACGCATCCGCCAATGCGCCGCCCGCCAAAGCCCCGACGGCGTACCCGCTGTCCCGCCAGAGACGATACACGCCGACCGCGGACCCGCGCCACGAGGGATGCGCCACGTCCCCAACCGCCGCGAGCAACGTGGGGTACACCATGGCCGTACCCACGCCCAGCGCCAACACCGCGAGAGCCCAGCGGTACAGCCCGGCCGTCGTGACGACCGCGACGATCGCGGCTCCTTGCAGCAGCATCCCGGCGGCGATCAGCCACTTGCGGCCCACGTGATCGCTGAGCGCACCGGTCCACGGTTGACAGACGCCCCACGCCGCCGGGTACAACGCAGCCAACAGCCCGATGGACTTCACCGATAATCCTTGTCCCGCGAAGAGCAGCGGGAACAAGCCCCACGCGACGCCGTCGTTCAGGTTGTTGACCAGACCTGCCTGGCTGCAACTCGAGAGAGCGCGGTCACGGTACGAGGCGCGGCGGAACACCTCCGCGAAACTCGGCGCGGCGGCCGGGGGCGCGGACGCCTGCGACTCGGCGACCTCCACGGCCACATGAGCGCCGGTGTCCCGGACGACCAGCGATGAGAGGCCCAGGCCCGCGGCGACGAACGCCACGCCCAGGTAGAACGGCTCCGGCCGCAGGCCGTACTGTTCCGCCACCACGCCCGATGCGAAGGCCGCGAGCGCCACCGCGAGATAACCTGCAAACTCGTTGAGCCCGGTCGCGAGCCCCCGGCGTCCGGGTCCCGCGAGATCGATCTTCATGATCACGGTGGTGGACCAGCACAGGCCCTGGTTCACGCCGAGCAGGACATTGGCCACTACGATCCACGACCACGCGGGCGCCCACATCACGAGAAACGGCACGGGAAGACCCACGAGCCAGCCCGCCACCAGCACGCGTTTGCGGCCCCACACATCGCCGATGCGGCCGGCCACGAGATTGCTGATGGCCTTGGCCACGCCGAAGCTGGCAATGAACGAGAGGATGGCCGTGCGCGACGCGATCCCGAACTCGGACTCGGCCAGGAGCGGAAGCACGTGACGCTCCAGGCCGACCATCGCGCCCACGAACGCATTGACCAGCACCAGAAGCCAGAACTGCCGCCAATTGGCCGCGAGCCCGAGACGCACCGCGGCGGTCACTACGCGGCCGGTCGCTCCGCGGTGAACAACACGGCCTTCACCCCGTAGGCCTCTGCGGCGTCACGCGTGGATTCCTTGCGGAACGCAAAGCCGGGAACGATGGTCGAGCGCACGCGCTTGAACCCCGCGTCCTCGAGCAGGGCGAACATCTCTCCCTCCGGGAGAGCGCCGCCGATTCAGCTGGCCCAGAGCTTGGGATCGTTGACGATGCTTTGCGACAGTTGCCGGGCGCTCACGACGTCCGTGAACGACACGCGCCCCGTGGGTTTGAGCACCCTGAACAGCTCGCGGATCACACGCCGCTTGCGGAACGACAGGTTGATGACGCCGTTGGAGATGAGCGCGTCCGCCGTGCCGTCCTCGACCGGCAGTTCTTCCATGCGGCCCTGCCGGAACTCCACGTTCGAGAGACCTGCCTGGGCGGCGTGTTCGCGGGCGCGCTCGAGCATTTCCGGGTTGAGGTCCACGCCAATCACGCGCCCCGTGGGCCCCACCATCAGGGCGGCGATGATGCTGTCGAGCCCTGCGCCGCTGCCCACGTCCACCACGACCTGCCCCGGCGCGAGGCGGCTGCGAGCGTGGGGGTTGCCCACGCCGGCGAACGAGCCTACCGCGCCGGCCGGCGCGCGGTCCAGCCAGGCGCTGTCATACCCGAACATGTCGGCGGCCCGGCGCCCGTGATAGAAATGAAACTCGGCTTCGGGATGGCTTGCGACGTCGTCGTACATCCGCAGGACTTCGCCCTTGATGAGCGATTCCAGCGATTCCTGCTGGTCGGCGGCGAGCACGGTGGTGTCGGCCATGGTGGCACTCGCATCTGGAGGGGTTGTGGTAGGCGGCGCCGGTACATCGAGGGTGTGCCCCGCCCGGGTGCATGTTAGGACGTGGCGGTCACATTGGTCAATTAGATTATTCTAATACTATCAATCGAGATTACCTATGATTAAGTCGGCCCTGACCCTCCACCGACTCGAGCTGTTCCTGGCCGTGCTGGACACCGGCGGGGTCGCCCGGGCCGCGCGGACGCGACATATCAGCCAGCCCGCGGTGACCGAGCATCTCCGCGGCCTCGAGACCTTCCTGGAACTCACGTTGTTCGAGCGCGCGGGGCGCGGCGTGCGGCCAACGGCCGCCGCTCGCTCGCTCGAGCCCCTGGCGCGACAGGCGGTGCAGGCCGCGCGGCTGGTCGAGCGCGCCGCGCGGGAGTTGCGCGAGGTGCAATCCGGGTCGCTGGTGCTCGGGGCCAGCTCCACGCCCGGCACCTACGTGCTGCCCGGACTGCTGGGGCAATTCCGGGCCGGGCACCCCGGCGTTACCGTCACGCTCCGCATCGAAAACTCGCGCACCGTCGAGCGGTGGGTGACGGATGGCTCGGTGGATCTCGGCGTGATCGGAGAGTTCCCCCTGCTCGACGGACTCGCGGCGACGCCGTGGATCGAGGACAGGTTGGTGCTCATCGTGCCGCGTCGGCACCGGCTCGCCGCTCGCCGCCGCGTGAGCCCGGCGCAGCTTGCCGGCGAAGCGCTGATTGCAAGAGAAGAAGGCTCCAGCACGCAGCGCGTGGCCGAGCACTACCTGGCGCAGCGGGGCGGCGCGCCTGCGCCCGCCATGGCCCTGGGCAGCACGGAAGCCATCCGCGAAGCGGTGGCGGGCGGCCTGGGCGTGGCAATCGTGTCGCAACTCACCGTGCCCGCGAGTGACCGGCGAATCCGCACGGTGGCGCTGTCGGGAGCCCCCTGGCGGCGACACCTGTTGATCATCGAACGCCGCGGCACCGGGTTGAGCCCGGCGGCAAGTCGGTTTCGGGAGTTCCTGT
>CAZVKD010000115.1:0-9321 GCA_964627675.1 uncultured Gemmatimonadaceae bacterium | reverse complement strand
AAATAGTCGATGCGCCAGCCCTCGTTGCGCCGTGGCAGGCCGTGCGCCTGGAAGCACGTCAGGCGCAGGTGCAATCGACAGCGCGGCGGTCGCATTGGCTGGAGGGCGCGCTGATCGGCGGGCTCGTCGGCGCCGCGTTTGGCCAAGTCATGCTCTCGCTGGCTGACGACGACCGCTACAGCAGTGGGGAGCGCATCACGTTCACAGTCCTGACGGCGTTTCCTGGAGCAGTCGCCGGGGCGCTCGTGGGTGCGGCGTTCCCCAAACATGGCGAGGCCAACTAGCGGGCAAGGAAGCCAGGCACGAGGGGGCTGCGCCGGAGCTTGCCGGGCTCCGCGGGCAGGGGTAGCTTCCCCCTGCCCGCTGTCATTTTGACCGACTCCGGACCCCTCCATGGCTGAACGCGACTTCCTGACGTTCGAAGACCTCACCATGGCAGAAGTTGATGCCCTGTTTGAGGTTACGGCGAAGATGAAGGCCGGCGCCTACCGCGAGCAGCCGCTCGCCGGGAAGACGCTGGGGATGATCTTCGCCAAGTCCTCCACCCGCACCCGCGTGTCGTTCGAGGTGGGCACTTACCAGCTCGGCGGCCACGCGCTGTTCCTGTCCGCCCGCGACATCCAGTTGGGGCGCGGCGAGCCGATCCGCGACATGGCGCGCGTGCTCTGCCGGATGGTGGACGGCATCGTGATCCGAACCTTCGCCCACGCCGAGGTGGTGGAGCTGGCGCAGTGGGCGACGGTGCCGGTCATCAACGCCCTCACTGACTCCCACCACCCCTGCCAGGTGCTGGCCGACGTCTTCACAATGATCGAGGCGTTCGGCACCTACGCCGGGAAGCGGGTGGCGTGGGTGGGCGACGGCAACAACATGGCGAACAGCTGGCTCGACGCCGCGGCGCTGCTCGGCTTCGAGATGCGGCTGGCGTGCCCGGAGGGGTACGAGCCGGACCACGACGTCTTCGAACGGGCCAAGCGGAGCACCAGGGTGCTGCTCACGGAGGACCCGGAGGAGGCGGTCGAAGGCGCCGACGTCGTCAACACCGACGTGTGGGCCTCCATGGGCCAGGAGGACGAGGCCGAGCAGCGCAGGCAGGCGTTCAAGGGCTACTGCGTGGACGTCAAACTGATGGGCCTGGCGAAGCCGGGCGCCATCTTCCTCCACTGCCTCCCCGCGCACCGCGGCGAGGAGGTCACCGACGAGGTCATCGAGGGGCCGCAGTCCCGCGTGTTCGACGAGGCGGAGAACCGCCTGCACGCGCAGAAGGCGCTCCTCGCCATGCTGATGGGATGAAGCCATGTCCGACAACCTGAAGCGCACGCCGTTCACCGACCTGCACATCGCGGCCGGCGCGAAGATGGTCCCGTTCGCCGGGTTCACGATGCCGGTCCAGTACCCCACCGGGATCACCGCGGAGCACCACGCCGTCCGCCGGGGCGTGGGGATGTTCGATGTCACCCACATGGGCGAGTTCGAGGTCACGGGGAAGGACGCGCTGGCGTTCGTCTCGTACGTCACCAGCAACGACCCGGCGCTGCTCGCCGTGGGGCAGGTGCAGTACTCGAGCTTCCTGCACGAGTCGGGCGGGATCGTGGACGACTGTCTCGTGTACCGGTTCGCCGACAAGGTGATGCTGGTCGTGAACGCGTCGAACGCGGCGAAGGACTGGGAGCACATCAACCGCTACGTCGCCGAGTTCGACGTGACGCTGGTGGACCGGTCCGACGCGACGGCGCTGCTCGCCGTCCAGGGCCCGAAGGCGCAGGAGACGGTCCAGCCGCTCACGAAGACCGACCTCGAGGCGATCGGGTACTACCGGTTCACCGAGGGCGAGGTGGCCGGCGTGCCGTGCGTCATCAGCCGGACCGGCTACACGGGCGAGGACGGCTTCGAGCTGTATCACAGCCCGGCGCACGCCCGGAACCTGTGGGACGCACTGGTCGCGCGGCCGGGCCTGGTGCTGTGCGGGCTGGGGTGCCGGGACTCGCTGCGGTTGGAGGTGGCGTACCCGCTGTATGGGAACGACCTCGACGACGAGACGAGCCCGCTGGAGGCGGGTCTCAACTGGATCGTGAAGCTCGGGAAGCCCGATTTCCTGGGGAAGGCCGCGCTTCTGAAGCAGAAGGAGCAGGGGCTGACGCGGAGGCTGGTCGGCTTCGAGCTCCTGGACAAGGGCTTTCCTCGGCACGGGATGCCGGTGTACGTGGACGGCGCGGCGTTCGGCGAGGTGCGCAGCGGCACCGTGAGCCCCTCCACGGGGGGTGCGGTCGGCACGGCGTATCTCCCCATCGCGAAGACGGCGGTGGGGACGCGGTTCGAGGTGGACATCCGCGGCAAGCGCGTACCGGCCGTGGTGGTGGAGACCCCGTTCTGGAAGCAGGGGTCGGTGCGGTCCTGATGCGGGTCGGCGTGCTGACCGTGTCCACCGCGGGCGCGGCTGGTGAGCGCGCCGACGGTTCGGGGGATGTCATTGTGGCGTGGGCCGCGCGGCACGGGTACACCGTCGCGGACCGCGCCATCGTCCCGGATGATACGGGGGCGATCGTCCGCCAACTGGCCGCGTGGGCCGACGGCGGGGCGATGGACGTCATCCTCACGACGGGCGGCACGGGGCTCGCGGCGACCGACCGCACCCCCGAGGCGACGCGCGCGGTGCTGGAGCGCGAGGCGCCCGGGATCGCCGAGTACTGCCGCGCCATGAGCTGGCCGACGTTCCCGCGTGCCGCCCTCTCGCGAGGCGTGGCGGGTGTGCGCGGGGCCGTGCTGATCGTGAACCTCCCCGGCTCCCCCTCCGGCGTGGGGGACCACCTCGCGGCGCTCGACCACGTCCTCGAGCACGCGGTGGCCCTGCTGCGCGGGAAGACGGCGCACTGAGATGGCGGACCGCGTCCTGATCACCATGGAGGACCTCGAGGCGGCGGTGCGCGCGAACGCCGCCTTCGAGGGCGCGGGGTACCGCACCACGATGGTCTCCGCGCTTGACGACCTGCGCTCGGCGATCCGTCGGGCCGATCCCGTGCTCATCGTCCTGTCCGGCGGGCTACACGAGGCGGGGTTGCTGCGCGCCGTGCAGGATGCCGGCGGCGTGGCGGTGGCGGTGCTTGGACTGGTCGAGCCGGGGGAGCCGGACGTCGGCGCCCTGGCGCGCCGGGCCGGCCTCTCGGCGGCGCTGGTCAAGCCGGCCGACCCCGACGAGGTCGTGGCGATGGGCCGTCGGCTCATCGAGCGCAAGAAGCTCCAGCTGCGGACGGGGATCCTCGGCGACGACCCGGGGATCCACGAGGTGCTCATCAAGATCGAGCAGATGGCGCCGGTCTCGAGCACGGTGCTGGTGCAGGGCGAGTCGGGCACGGGGAAGGAGCTGGTCGCACGGGCGATCCACGAGCTGTCGCCGCGGCGCGGCAAGCCGTTCATCGCGGTGAACTGCGCGGCGATCCCGGAGACCCTGCTGGAGAGTGAGCTGTTCGGTCACGAGAAGGGGGCGTTCACCGGGGCGGCGGAGCGCCGGCTCGGCATGTTCGAGCTGGCCGACGGCGGGACGATCTTCCTCGACGAGATCGGCGAGATGCCGCTGCCGACGCAGGTGAAAGTGCTGCGCGTGCTGGAGGAGCGGGAGTTCTTCCGGGTGGGCGGCGCGGCACCGATCCGGGTGGACGTGCGCGTCGTGGCGGCGACGAACCGGTCGCTGCGCGAGTCCATGGACGCGGGCCAGGTCCGGGCCGACCTGTACTACCGGCTGAACGTGCTGGCGATCTACCTGCCCCCGCTCCGCGAGCGCCGCCGCGACATCCCGGTCCTGGTGCGCCACTTCGTCCGCGAGTTCAGCCGCGAGCACGACCGGCCGTTCCACGGGATCGCGGCCGAGGCGATGCAGATCCTGGTGGACGCGCCGTGGCCCGGGAACGTGCGGCAGCTGCGCAACCTGGTCGAGTCGATGGTGGTGCTGGCGCCGGCTGGGGAGATCCAGGCCGCGGACATCCCGCCGGAGATCCGCGAGTCGGGCGCCCGGAACCTGCCGGTGCTCGTGCCGGGCGCGGCGCGGGAGCTGGGCGGCCCCGAGTTGCAGATGATCGTGCGGTCGCTGCTGGACCTGCGACTCCAGGTGGAGGATCTGCGGCAGCGTCTCGCCCGGCTCGACGCGATGCCCCACCGCGTGGAGCTCGTTGACGTGGGGGCCGGGGCGGAGGAGGGGGGCGGCGTGTTCGTCGGGCGTGTGGGGGGCGGCGCGGCCGTGCCCGCGCGCGAGTCGGCGTACCACGCGCGTGCGCCGCTGCCTCCCGAGGCGGTCGTGTACGAGGACGGGATGAAGATGACCGAGGTGGAGCGGGCGGCGATCGCCGCGGCGCTGAAGGCGACGCACGGGAACAGGCGCAGGGCGGCAGAGAAGCTGGGTATCGGGGAGCGGACGCTGTACCGGAAGCTCAAGGAGTACCACCTCGAGGGCGGCACTTAAGTCAATACTTGAGGTCCAGCCACCGAAGTTCTTGACAGAATTGAGCTTCCGTCATATGGTGTGGTCCCCGTCACGGTGCGTTTTCCGGCACCGGACGTGGCGTAACGTCTTTTGTGGCAACGGGTTAGACGGTTCTTGACGGTCCAGGAGGGTCCCGGCGCGGGGTGGGGATGGCGCGCGCGAAGCGGGAGCGGGTGCGGGTGCCGAACCCGGGGAAGCCGGTGAAGGAGCGGCTGGACGCCCCGCCGGCGCGGGTGCACCGGTCCAGGAAGGCGTACCGGCGGCGCCCCAAGCATCCGGGCAGGGAGGCGCCGGAGTGAGCAAGGAGCGGCCAGCGGTGACGAGCGGAACGCCTACACCGATGCCGGAGGATGCCCCGGCTGCGTGGATCGTCCGTCGGGCGGAGGAGCTGATCACCTCGCTGTCGGGGGTGATGTCGGCGCGGATCGTGGCGGGGCGGGCGGGGGAGATCGAGGAGATCCACGTCCTGACCTCGGCGGGGGTGGCGGCGAAGCAGGTGGTGCGGAACGTCGAGAGTGCGTTGATGGCACAGCTCGGCCTGAAGGTGGACCACCGCAAGATCAGCGTGGCGCAGACCGCGGAGATGAAGCCGATCCAGGTCCTCCAGAAGGAGGCGGTGGCGGAAGCAGCGAGCCGGCGGCGGCACGTGTACACGGACCTGGTGATCGAGTCGCCGCGGCCGCGGCGGGTGGTGGTGCGCGTGCTGCTGCGGGCGGACGGGCTGGAGCTGGAGGGGGTGGAGGAGGGGGTGGACGAGGCCCGGAGCCGGGTACAGCTGGCCGCCCGCGCGACGGTGAAGGCCCTGGAGCGGGAACTGGAGGAGGCCGGGGTGGTGCTGGAGGGGGTGCGGGTGGTGGAGGCCTTCGACCGGCAGCTGGTCCTGGCCGCCGTGCACGGGGTGGGTGGGCGGTCGTCGCAGTTCCTGGTGGGCGCCTGCGAGATCCGGGAGAGTCCGGAGCAGGCGGCCGTCCTGGCGGTGCTGGACGCGACGAACCGGTGGTACCTCCAGCAGCACTAGCCGCGGGGTCGCGATAGCGGAAGCAGCTCGGGCTCCCTCGCGGGGAGCGCTCTTTCACAAGTGAATACGTACCCCCCGGTGAGACCTCGTAGCGGTCTCAGCGGGTAGTAGGAGCGGAGCGTCAGGCGCCCGTAGCGGATGTGGCGCACTTCCGTGGTCGGTTCCACGTGAAGGGAGGTGACGCTCTATATGGAGATCCTCGCCGCCATCATCACGGCGATCGCGAACGCCCTTTCCATGGGCGGGAACAACTCCTTCTGAACGAGCATCTCGCCGGGGACGTATTCAGCTGAGACGATGACAAAGACCTTCAAGATCTATGCAGCGGTGATGATCATCGCGGCTGCCACTTTCTTGGCGACCGCGGGTTGGTCTGTGCCTGTCGCCGCGCCTGCGAGGCTATACAACGCGCTCGCAGCCTTTGTTGTACTCTGCTTCGTATCGGAGTCGTCGTACCTGACTCTACGCGTTGGCAGCAACGAGACGCAGTCGTCTGTCGCATTCATTCCGTTCATTGCTGCGTTTCTGTTGTTCGATTCGGGCTGGGCTGCAACCGTGGCGGGGACTTCGATGCTCGCCGCGGAGATCGCAATCCGGCGCAAGACGCTGGTGCGGGCGCTGTTCAACACTGCTCAGGTGACTCTATCAGTCGGCTTGGCGGCAGAGGTATTCCAGCGTCTGGGCGGGAAATACGCGCTGGAGGTTGCGTCGCTCGTAATGCCTCCGGTAGCCGTCGGATTGGCTGCCGTGACGTACTTCGGCATCAATAGCGGCGCGGTTAGCTTGGCCGTAGCCTTGGCTTGGGGACAGGACTTCAGGGCAGCGTGGCGGAGAATCGCGGGTGCCTCACTCGTCTACGATTTGGTGTCCTCACCGCTTGGGCCAGTACTCGCGTATCTGTACGCGCGGTACGAGGTGCTTGGCATCCTGCTCTTGATCGTGCCGATCTACGTAATCCGGCAAGTCTATCAAACAAACCAGCGGTTGGAGCAGGCCAACCGAGATCTGCTCGAGCTGATGGTCAAGGCAATCGAAGCGCGCGATCCCTATACCTCGGGGCATTCGCAGCGCGTTTCGCAGCTTGCTGCGCTCATTGCACAGCAGTTCGGACTAAGCAACAAGCAGGTAGAGCAAATCCGCACGGCGGCGCTGCTTCACGATGTCGGCAAGATTTACGAGGAATACGCGCCAGTTCTCCGGAAGGCGGGCAAGCTTGACGTTACGGAGCGCGCCCTCATGCAAACTCACGCCGGCCGCTCGGCCGAGCTGGTAGGGACCATCTCCGCGTTCCGCGGTACAATTGAGGACGCGGTGCGCCACCACCACGAGAGGTACGACGGCTCCGGTTATCCGAAGGGGCTAGCTGGAAGGGCGATCCCGATTGGGGCTCGCATCATCATGATCGCAGATACTGTCGATGCCATGACCACTGACCGTCCTTATCGGACGGCGCTCACGTACGATGTGGTCATTGCCGAGCTCCGCAAGTTCGCGGGTACCCAATTTGACCCGGAACTGGTGGAGACGTTTATGCGGAGTCCGGCCGTGCGCGCGCTCATTGAGAAGAAGACTGGGGGATCGTCGCATGCGGTGCCAGCTGCACCCATGCCGGCATCGAGCTGGCGCCGAGCAAAGCGGATTGGCAGTCCCCACGCCTCCTAGGAGGTCGCCAGCAGGCGCTCGACCCCTCTCGCCTCGTATCGCTTCGCGAGCGAGGCCAGGCGGTTGCGGCCACTTGGATCCCTGGCGTTGGTGACCGCTTCCGCTAGGAACACCTTCTCGCATTCGAGACTGAGCCAGTAAGCTACATCCCGTCGCGCCAGCCTCTCGCACTCAAGTGCGAGTCGCGCCACGGCAGCATCTCCCTCT
Source organism: uncultured Gemmatimonadaceae bacterium (assembly GCA_964627675.1). Lineage (GTDB taxonomy): Bacteria > Gemmatimonadota > Gemmatimonadetes > Gemmatimonadales > GWC2-71-9 > JACQHC01. The sequence goes on along the minus strand of CAZVKD010000115.1, from coordinate 1,960 downwards.
CGCTCGTTAAGTGCCCTGTTCCAGGCATTTGCGGCTTTGTCTATCCAGCCAAGACGAGGAGAGGTCCCTTCTGGTTCAACGGCGTTAAGCCGAGCAGTCGCCTCACGTAGTCCGTCGCGATCCCCGACTCGCTGGCAACAGAGACCAATCCCGGCGCAGCAATCCGCCTGCAAGAAAAGGACGCGCGCGCGGGTGGCGCTCTCGACAGTTGTTTCGAAGGTCCGCTTGGCCCTCAGATAGTCCCCCTGCGAGAACCAGATGAGCGCTTGGTTGTAGGGACTGAAAAGCCGGAGTGCCCAGCCTTGGTCCCCAACCTTGGCCGCCTCGCGGAAGGTATCCATCGCGACACTCTCAATTCCTAGTGCCATTTCACTGACCGCCCGATTCTGGAGAGTCAGCGCCTCCGCTTGCGGGTTCATCGTCTTACGAGCAAGTGCTAGCGATATTTCGAACTGCTCAACTGACTCGCGGAACTTCCCCACCATCTTCAGCGCGACACCACACGCCTCGCGGGAAGCCTGTGCAAGCCTCCAGTTGTTGCCCTTCTGCGCCTTGTGAAGCGCCAGCTCCAGCAGCGGCAGCGCCTTCCGAGGCCAGTAGTACTTGCAGAACACGTACCCCGCCGCGAAGAGCGCATACTCGCTGAGCTCGGCGGTCACGCAGGTCTCGGCCCGGCGAAGCTCCCGGGCCAGGCGCTTGACCTCGCCGTAGTGCCCGGTCTTGTCGGCCGTCCGCATGAGCAGCAGCACGGCCTCGTTTCGCTGCGCGAAGGGTGGGGCACCGGTGAGCAGCGCACTCAGCGCCTCCCGCGTCTCCTCCTGGGTGGCCCGACCGGCGAGTGACCGCGCCGCGATGCCAAGATAGGCAAACGCGGCCCGCTGCCCGGCGGTGAACGCGCACCGCGCCTCCGACTCGGCGGCCAGCGCGGCCAGACGGTCCCACTCCCCCAGCGCCAACTGGCAGACACCGAGATCCACGGCCAGCTCCGCGTCGGGCGCCGACTGCACGCCCCAGGCCAGCTCCAGCGCATCCGCGCGCCCACGCTCCGCGCCGATGGAGCCGGCGTAGCGCGCCGCCTGCTGGGCGTGCGCGAGGGCACTACCGCGCCGGCCTGCGGCCGCGAAATGCCGGGCCGCCTCGTACCCGCTCGCCGGATGCGTCGTCTCGGTCCGCGCCAGCAGCCGCGCGAAGCGCAGGTGGGTCGCTCGCCGCTCGGGCTCCGTGAGCAGCGCCTCCGCCGCCGGCGCGTACCGCTCGTGAACGAAACCCACCGCCGGACCGGTGCGGCGCACGAAGTCGCTCCGCTCCAGCGCCGCCACGGCCGCCGCCAGCTCCGCCGGACGGATGTTCGCGACCGTGGCAAGCTCGTGCTCGGTGAGCGGCCGGCCCGCGACCGCGAGGCTCGTGGCCGCCATCCGGGCCGCAGGGGGAAGCCCCGCCAGCCGCTCGCCGGCGGACTCCTCGAAGCTCAGCGGCGCGGCCCCCGCAGCCGCGGTTCCCCCGCCGACCGCTTCGTCCCGCTCCGACCACGACAGCGCCGCCTCGATCGCGTGGAGCGGGTTCCCCTGCGCGAGGGCCAGGATCCGTTCGACCGCCGCCGCCGGCGCGTCCAGGCCGCGCCGCGCGACCGTCTGCTGGATGAGGCGCACCAGCTCGGCCTCACCGAGCGGCTGGACAATTTCCCCGGCTTCCACATTGCGGATAAAGGCCCGCACAATGCCGGAAATATCCACCCCCGGATGCTCAAAGAAGCGGGTGTCCTCCGCGGCCACAAAAGCCATGATCAAATGGCGGGGCAGACGGCTGTAGGGCACTTCTATGCGTCGCTCGGCGAAGAATTCACCCATCAGGCGGCCGTCCCGGGAATAAAGGGTGGTGACCACCGGCGGGCGGTAATCCTTGATGGTTCTATAATCAGGAAGATCTTTGACAAAAGAGACGTAAATAAACGCAGCTACAC
>CAZVKD010000114.1:0-9346 GCA_964627675.1 uncultured Gemmatimonadaceae bacterium | reverse complement strand
TTCATCGGGAAGTGGTACATCCTGTCGGCCGCCGTGGACGCCGGCCAGTACCTCCTCGCGGTGGTGCTGGTGCTGGCGTCGGTGGTATCGGCGGGCTACTACCTCCCGCCGATCATGGCGATGTACATGCGGCCCCAGCCCACGCCCGACGCCCATCAAGGCACCGTGATCGCCGGCGCGCCGAGGGTGGTGGTGGCCCTGGCGGCGGCGGCGCTCCTGGTCCTCGGCTTCTGGCCGAATCTCGCGCTGGACGCCGCCCGCCAGGGCGGGGCTGGGCTGCGGAGCGCGGTGACGTACACGTTGGCTCGATGATGCGCCAGCCCCCGCGCCGGATACTGGGATGAACGTTCCTGCCGTCGTTTTTCGCCAGTACGACATCCGCGGCACGGTGGGAGATCAGCTCACGCCGCATCTCGCGCACGCTGTGGGCCGGGCGTTCGCGACCATTGTGCGGCGGCGCCAGATGGTCGAGCCCCGGATAGCCGTGGGCCGGGATAACCGGCCGTCCGGCGACCTGCTGGCGCGTGCCATCCGCGACGGGATCGCCGCCGCCGGTGCCACCGCGGTGGACATCGGCCAGGTGCCCACCCCCGCCCTGTATCTCGCCGTCGCCGAAATCGGTGTGCACGCCGGCCTTCAGGTCACGGGGTCCCACAATCCGCCGGAGTTCAACGGGTTCAAGATGGTCATTGGCGGGACCGCGTTCTACGGCGACGACATCCAGGAGGTGCGGCAATTGATCGAGTCCGATGGGAGCCATACCGGCGCCGGCACGATCACCGCCGACCCATCCGTGCTGGATCGGTACGTCGCCGCCATCGTCCAGCGGAACGGGCCGTTGTCGCGGCCGGTGAAAGTGGTGGTGGACTGCGGCAACGGCGTGGCGAGCCTGGTCGCCGAACGCGTGCTGACGGGCATCGGGGCGGACGTGGTGCCGCTCTACTGCGAGTCCGACGGCACGTTCCCCAACCATCATCCCGACCCCACGGTGCTCGAGTACATCGTGGACCTCCAGGCCACCGTGCGGCGCACCGGCTCGGAAATCGGCATTGGGTTCGACGGCGACGGCGACCGCATCGGGGCCGTGGACGAGCAGGGCAACGTGGTCTACGGAGACATGCTGCTGTTGCTCCTCGCCCGCGATCTGGTCCAGCGCATGGGCCGCGGTCACGCCGTCATCTTCGACGTCAAGTGTTCCGACCAGCTGCGCAACGCGCTCGAGCGCGACGGGCTGAAGCCGGTCATGTGGAAGACCGGCCACTCGTTGCTCAAGGCCAAGCTCAAGGAACTCTCCGCACCGCTCGCCGGCGAAATGAGCGGGCACATGTTCTTCGCCGGGGACTACTACGGATTCGATGACGCTCCCTTCGCTGCGGCGCGCCTGCTGGACTTCCTGGCGCGCAACGGCGGGCCCCTGTCGCGCCATCTGGCCGACATCCCCAAGACGTTCAGCACGCCCGAACTGCGCGTGGACTGCCCCGACGAGCGGAAGTTCGAGGTCGTCGAGGCCGCGGCCCGGCACTTCGCCTCGCGGTACGACGTGGTGACGCTGGATGGCGTGCGTATGTCCTTCCCCGACGGGTGGGGCCTGCTCAGGGCCTCGAACACCCAGCCCGTGCTCGTCCTCCGCTTCGAGGCCGACACGGAGACTGCCCTCGCCGCGCATCGTGGCGAGGTCGAGGCGTGGCTCCGCTCGCAGGGCGTCGCCGTGTAGCGGTATGACCCGTCGGCGATGGGGGCGCAGTGCGTTGATCGGCCTGGTGGTGGCGCTGCCCGTCGGACGCTGGCTGGCCCTGCGCACCGCCGAGCGAGCGTGGGCCGAATCCATGGGCGCCTCCGCCACGCACGCCGCCCTCGCGAACCTCCGCCTGGCTGTCTTCGGCCTGGTCTTTCTGTCGGCCGCCGCCTGGACCATCGGCAATCTGTACCTCGTGTATCGGTCCATCGGATCGGTGCACGTCCCGCGCCGGCTGGGCAACCTCGAGATCGTCGAGGCCGTCCCGCGTCGGTACCTGCAACTGATCGTGGTGGGGCTTGGCGTCCTGGTCGGGGCGCTCTTCAGCCTCGGCAGCGGCGATTGGTGGCGCGATTTCGCGCTCGTGGGCTCGCGCGGCGGCAGCGATCTCACGGACCCGATCCTCGGTCGCGAGCTGGGATACTACCTGTTCTCGCTTCCCTGGCAGCACCGCGTGGAGGGCATGACGACCGGCCTGGTGGCCGTCGTGTTGGTTCTGACGGCCATGCTCCATGGGTTGGTGGGTGCCGTGCGATGGACGGCGGGGCGGCTGGAAACCACGGAACTCGCCCGCGCGCACCTGGCGACCCAGCTCGCGCTGCTCGCCACCGTGTTGTTCCTCGGGTATCGGCTGGACCCGCTGGAGTATGTAGCCGGCCTGCACAACGTGCCTTACGACGCGGTTCTGGTGGACGTCCGGCTGCCGGTCTCGGCGCTGCTCGCCGGCCTGGCCCTGGCCGCGGCCGTCACGTCGCTCCTGTGGATCCGCCTGCCGCGCGCGGCCGTCGCCGCCGTGCCGTGGGCCGCGCTGGGAGCCGTCGCCCTCGCGGGGACGTACGTGGTTCCGGGCTTCGCCGCCGCGGCTCGCTCGCCGGATCAACGCGTCCGGGCGGACCTGGTTCAGGCGCAGCGGACCATGCTGGAGCATGCCTATGGCGCGAGGGCCGTAGAGGTGCTGATCGCCCCGCCGCCGTCGGCTGATCCCACGCTCATCTCGCGTCACGGAACCGCACTCGCCGCGGTTCCCGTGTGGGACGCTCCCGTGCTCCAGGCCGTGCTGGCGGGCGCCGCGGGCGATTCGACTCACGAGCGGTGGACAACGCCGGTACTGGGCATGTACTGGAGCGAGCGTGGGGGTCACATCCCGGCATTTGTGGCGGTGCGCGAGCGAGACCTGCTGGCCGCGCGAGACGCCAACCCGGAGCTGACCTGGCACGAGGCGCACAGGGACCCCGGCGCGTTCGGCACCGGGGCCGTCGCCGTGCACGCCACCGCCGTCTCGGAGACGGGATTGCCGCTCTATCTCCCGGACCTGAGACACCCGGATTCCCTGACCCCTCGCGTCACGCCCCTTGCGCTGTCGAGCGATCGGATCGCGTTCAGCCCCGGCGCCGAGGCGTTCGCGATTCTCGAATCCAGCGTCGCGCCGGCCGTGGGGGTTCGCGTCGAGGGCACGATCCGGCGCGTGGCGCTTGCCTGGGCCCTGCAGGCCTTCCCCCTCCTCTCGTCCCGGGCCGTGCCGGCGGGCAGTACGCTGCTGTGGCCTCGCGGCATCGTGGACCGACTGGAACGCCTTGCGCCATTTGCGGAGTTTGGCCCGCCGTACCCGGTCGTGATCAGGGGACGAGTCGTGTGGGTGGCGCCGGGCTATGTCACCGCCACCACGTTCCCCCTCTCGGTGGTGACCGAGTTCCGTGGTCGTCGCGTGCGAGCCGCGCGGGCCGGTTTCCTCGGGACCGTGGACGCGCACGCGGGGACGACCGCCGTGTATCTCGCCCCGGGCGCGGATCCCCTGAGTGCCGCCTGGGCCGAACTCGCCCCGGACGTGATCGAGCCCCCAGGCCGCGTGCCGCCGGAGGTCATGGCGCACGCGCGGTATCCGGAGGAGTTATTCGGGGTCCAGGTTCCCCTGGTCGTGGCGCGAGGAGCGCAGGGACTGCCCATGGTGGTTCGGAGCGGGCGCGTCCTGGCGCGGGACACCGCCTTTCGGCCCATGTGGCTGCCCGCCGCCGCCATCGGGGGACCGCCGGGCGCGCTTGCCCTCCACCAGGTGGCGCTGACGGAGGCGGGTGCCGTGGAGGCCGTGGTGGATGGCGTGATGGAAAACGGCATCTCGCGCCTGCACGTGGTCAGGATCGCGGATCCCGGGGTTCCTGGTCAGGAAGCGTCCCCGGAGGGCTCCGTCGCGGGTCGCGCCCGCGTGCTGGCGTTTCCCGGGGGACTGGTGTCGGTGATTCCGGTGTTCGCCGGTCCCCGATCCGAGGCGGATCTCCCCCGTCTGGAACGCGTCGCCGTCCTTTCGGGCGGCAGCCGGGCTCGCGGCCCCACGCTGGCGCACGCCATCGCCGGACTTCAGGCGAGCCTAGGCGCGCCGCCTGCCGCGGCGGCCCAGTGGCTCGACGCGCGACGCTGGTTCGAGCGCATGGACCAGGCCCGGCGCGCCGGCGACTGGGCGGAGTTCGGGCGGGCCTGGCAGGAACTGCGGCGCGTCCTGGGCGTGCCGCGTGACACCGTGCGGTAGCCCCGCTACGTTGCAGGCGCTCGCGTGCCGCACACTCCCGCTACGGTCGTCGTCGCCCTCGGAGGCAACGCGTTGGCCCCGCCAGGCAAGCGCGTGGGCATTGCCGATCAGTTCCGGCATACGCGCGAGTCGCTGGGCGCCGTCGTGCAGCTGGCAGTGGATGGCTGGCGCATCGCCATTGTGCATGGCAATGGGCCGCAGGTCGGAGACGAGTTGGAGCGGAACGAGCGCGCCGCGGATCACGTGGAGCCCCTGCCGCTCGGCGTGCTGGTGGCCGCCACGGCGGGGTGGATCGGCTACATGATCCAGCAATCGCTGCAGAACGCGCTGCGACGCGTTGGCCTGGAGCGCGATGTGCTCACGGTGATCACCCAGACGGTGGTGGATCGGTCCGCGCTGGAAGGGGCGAAGGCCGAGAAGCCCATCGGTCACGCGCTGGATCCCGCGCAACGCGATCGGCTGCGCGACCGCGGCGTTCCGGTGGGTCCCGACGCGGCCGGGCGGTGGCGCCGGCTCGCCCTGACCCCCGTCCCGCGGGATATCGTGGAAGCACGCATCGTGAAGGAGCTCGTCGAACAGGGGAAGATCGTGATTGCCGCAGGCGGTGGCGGCCCACCGGTGTACGACGATCCAGCGTTGCTGTGGGAGGGCGTGGACGCGGTCGTGGACAAGGATCGCGTGGCGGCGATTCTCGCGTCGCGGTTGGGCGCCGAGACGCTGCTCCTGCTGACGGACGTGGACGGCGTGTATCGCAACTGGGGCGCCGATGGAGCGGAACGCATCGCTCGGCTGGATCTCGCCGCGGCCACGCGGCTGGTGCAGGATGGGGCGCTGGGAGAGGGGATGCGGCCCAAGGTGGAGGCGGCGGTGCAGTTCGTGCAGGCCGGCGGGCATCGCGCAGTGATCGCGCATCTGTCAGGCGGGCCGGCCGCGCTACGCGGCGAAACGGGAACGACGATCGTGGAGAGTCTGACGTGAACCTGCATGAGTACCAAGCCCGGACGCTGCTCGGGAACGCCGGCATTCCGGTGCCGGACGGGGAGGTGGCGGAAACGCCGGAGCAGGTAGAGGCCATCGCTCGGCGCTTCGGCTCGGCTGTAGTGATCAAGGCCCAGGTGCACGCCGGAGGGCGGGGCAAGGCCGGCGGCGTGAAGCTGGCGAAGGACCCGGCGGAGGCGCGCCAGCACGCGCAGGCCATCCTGGGCATGCGGATCAAGGGTCTGACGGTACGGAAGGTGCTCGTGGCCCGCGCGGCCGAGATTGCCTCCGAGAGCTACGTGGGCATCATCGTGGATCGCGCCTCGCAGGCTCCCGTGACGATGGTGAGCCCCGCCGGCGGGATTGACATCGAGGAAGTCGCGGCCAGGACGCCCGAGAAGATCTTCCGGGCCCGGGTGGACGTGCGGTACGGGCTGTTGCCGCACCAGGCGCTGGCGCTCGCGTTTCGCCTCTATCCCGACCTCGCGCGGGCGCGGCAGGCGGCCGCCGTCATGCGGCAGCTGTATCAGGTGTTCGTTGGCGTGGGGGCGTCGCTGGTGGAGGTCAATCCACTGATCACGACGCCCCAGGGCGCGGTGGTGGCGCTCGACGCCAAGCTCGTGGTGGACGACAACGAACTGGATCGCCGGCCGGACATCGCCGCGCTGCGCGACGTCCAGTCCGAGTCGGCCGCCGAAGTTCGGGCTCGCGCGGCGGGGCTGTCGTACATCCAGCTCGACGGCGACGTGGGGTGCTGCGTGAACGGGGCGGGCCTCGCCATGGCCACCATGGATCTCGTGAAGTACTACGGCGGCCAGCCGGCGAACTTCCTCGACATCGGCGGCAGCAGCAATCCGCAGAAGGTGGTGGATGCGCTCGCCATCATCACGGGCGATCCCCGGGTGAAATGCATTCTGTTCAACATATTCGGGGGCATCACCCGCTGCGACGACGTGGCGAACGGGATCGTGACCGCCGCGAAGCAGATCTCGCTCGCGCGGCCGCTGGTCATTCGCCTCACGGGCACCAACGAGGCCCTCGCGGTGGACATCCTCAAGGGCGCCGGCTTCTCCGCTCTCACCGACATGGATCAAGCCGTTCAGCAGGCCGTGCGGCTGGCCCGGGAGGCCGCGTGAGCATCTTCATCAATCGCGACACTCGCCTGGTGGTGCAGGGCATCACCGGACGGGACGGCTCCTTCCACGCGCGCCAGATGATGGACTACGGCACCGCGGTGGTGGCCGGTGTCACGCCGGGGAAGGGCGGGCAGACCTTCGAGGGTCGGGTGCCGATCTTCAACACGGTGGCGGAGGCGGTCGCGGCTACGGGGGCCAACGCGTCCGTCATCTACGTGCCGGCGGCGTTCGCGGCGGACGCCGTGTACGAGGCAGCGGACGCGGGATTGGCGTTGATCGTCTGCATCACCGAGGGGATCCCCGTGCTGGACATGCTTCGGGTCATGCCGTATGTGCGCGAGCGCGGCGCCCGGCTGATCGGCCCCAACTGCCCCGGCGCCATTTCGCCAGGTCAGTGCAAGGTGGGCATCATTCCGGGTCAGATCTGCCGTCCGGGGCCCATCGGAGTCGTCTCCCGCAGTGGAACGCTCACCTACGAGATCATTCACCAGCTCAGTGCCGCCGGTCTGGGGCAGTCGAGCTGCGTGGGCATCGGCGGGGATCCCATCATCGGCACCAACTTCGTTGATTGCCTCGCGGCGTTCGAGTCGGATCCCGCCACGGAAGCGATCGTGATGATCGGTGAGATCGGTGGCACGGATGAGCAGAGCGCCGCGGCGCACGTGCGGGCGCAGGTGAAGAAGCCCGTGGTCGGATTCATCGCGGGGCAGACGGCGCCGCCGGGTCGCCGCATGGGACACGCGGGGGCGATCATTTCGGGATCGAGTGGCACCGCCGCCGAGAAGATGGCGGCGTTCCGGGAGGCCGGGATCGCGGTGATGGGCCGGCCGGCCGACGTGGTCCCCCTGCTCCGGGAACGTCGGTGATCGCGTGAAGCTGGTCGAGTTGCTCGCCCCCGAGCGGGTCGTTGTGCCGCTGGACACGCCGACGCTGGCGGAAGCCGTCCGGCGGTTGGGGGAAACGGTCATCGCCGGTGGAGGCGGGGGGGACGCCGAGCGACTGCTCGGTCAGGTGAGCGAGCTCAGGCCGCGGGAGCTGGTCACGGTGGGCACGCAGGGGTGCCTGGCGCAGCTCCGGACCGATGCCGTGCGCCGCGTGACCGTGTCTCTGGGTGTGGCTCCCCGGCCGGTGCCGCGCAAGGCCGGCGGCGTGAAGGGCGCGCGGGTCGTGGTCCTGGTGCTCGCCCCGCCCAAGGAAGCCGCGGCGTTTCTCCAGACGATCAGCGCCGTGCGGCGCGCCCTCGGGCGCCGGGATGCGGTCAACGCCTTGCTGGCCGCGCAGACGCCGGCGGACGTGCTCGCGAGCCCCGAGCTGGCGGACATTGAACTGGCGGGTGAGCTGATGGTGCGGGACTTCATGACACGCGACCTCCAGACCCTCCGGCCGGAGGCTACCGTTGAGGCGGCGGCGGCGCTGCTGGTGCGCCGGGGGCTCGCCGCCGTGCCCGTCGTTTCCCAGAACAACGAGGTGCTCGGCATGCTAGGCCACCGTGACCTGTTGCGCGTCCTGCTGCCGCGCTACGTCAAGCACGTTGCCACCGGGGAGTTCGTGGCCCCGCCGAGGCCCGGCCGACCGGGCGAGACGCCCCTGGTGCGCGACGTCATGGATCGCAGCGTGCTGTGCCTGTCCGAGGATCAGTCGCTGGCCGACGCGGCGGGCGTTATCGTGTCGCGGGATCGGGATCGGTTTCCGGTCGTGCGGGACGGCGTGCTCGTGGGCGTGATTTCCCGCGGTGACATCATCACGCGAATCTGTGGACGCTGAATGCAAACGCTGGCCATCATCAAGCCCGACGCCCTGAGCGCGGGGAAAGCCGGGAAGATCCTGGCGCATCTTGAAGAGAAGGGCTTCCGGTTGCGCGCGGCGCGAATCGTGCGTCTCACGCGTGCGGAGGCGGAATCGTTTTACGCCGTGCACCGCGAGCGTCCGTTCTTCGCGCCGCTGGTGGCGTTCATGACCTCGGGGCCGTGCATGCCGATGGTGCTCGAGCATCCGGATGCGGTGGCGTACCTGCGGGAGGTGATCGGCGCCACGGACCCGGCGGAGGCGGCTCCGGGCACGGTCCGCAAGCTCTATGCGGAGTCGAAGGAGCGAAACGCGATTCACGCGTCGGACTCGCGGGAGAATGCGGTGCGCGAGGTGGGGTTCTTCTTCACCGAACGGGAGTTGTGCCATCTGGCGCCCTAGCCCAACCCGTCAGGGGCCGGCGCGCTGGTCCCCGCGAGCTCTCAGGCGTGTGGTGGAGTGGGGCCTGGTCCTGACGGCAAGCGAGTAGCCGCCGGCGGCTCCTTGCGCGCCTCCCACAGGTCCGTTTGCCTGCCTGGGATGGGGTCCGGCGATCACGACGACGGTGCCCCGCCGCCCTGACCCAGCCGCCGCTCTCGTCGGTTTGACCGAAGTGGGTGCCACGGCTAACGTTACAGGCTATGTTGCGCGTGGATCTCCGGGCGCTCGACCGTGGTCCCGTGGAGACCAGGGTCACGGTTCCCCCGGGCGACCCGGCCCTGCTCGACGTGGGATTCACGCTGGCAGCGGACGTGCGCGTGAGCGGTCGCCTCACGGCGGCCGGGCCCGGGCAGTTCTATTGGTCGGGGCAGCTGGTGACGAGTGTGGCGGCCAACTGCCGCCGGTGCCTCAGGGAGATCACGGTCGCCGTCGAGGCGCCGCTCGAAGTGCTGTTCACGGAGCAGGCGGATAGCGACGACCCCTTGGCCCGCGTCATCCCGGCGCGTGCCACCGTGGTTGACCTCAGCGAGCCGATTCGTGAAGAGCTGATTCTCGCCGTCCCGGAATACGCACTGTGCCGGGATGACTGCCGCGGGCTCTGCCCGCACTGTGGCAAGGACCTGAACGCGGGGCCGTGCTCCTGCGCCCCGGAGCCGGATGTGCGGTGGGCGGCTCTGGAAGCGCTGCGGTCCACGCTGCCCCCGGAGGAGAGGTGACCCATGGCCGTTCCCAAGCGGCGAACGTCGAAGA
>CAZVKD010000113.1:0-9414 GCA_964627675.1 uncultured Gemmatimonadaceae bacterium | reverse complement strand
CTTTGTGCGCCCCGCCATGCCGGGGCTCGAGCGCCAGCGCGATCCCCCACTCGTCCCACGCCCGCTCGAAGTCGCCCGCGTCCACCAGCACGCGGGCAAACACATCGTGGGCATCGGCCAGATTGGGATGGTGCTCCAGCCCCGACAGCGCCACGCGGGCCGCCTCGTCCACCTGCCCTCGCGCACGCAGCGCTTCCGCGGCGCGCAGGAACGCCAGACCGCCGGGGTCTCGCTCGACTTCCGCCATGAGCGCGCGCAGGGACTCAGGCATTCGTCACCTTGAGCAGCGTGTCGAGCGTGCGGGCCGCGTGCAAGGCTTCCTGCACCCGATCCACCTGTTCGTCCAGATTGGGAAGACCAACGCAGATGCGGAGCCAGCGTTCCCACCACTCGGCGGCCTCGGCGAAGCGGCCCTGCCGCGCCAGGACGTCGCCCAGGAGCCGGTGGGCGTCCAGCCGCGCCGGGTCGAATCGTAGCGCCCGACGCAGATGCTCTTCCGCTTCGCCGTCGCGTCGTTCGGCCACGGCAACGAGCGCGAGCAACACGTGCGCCGCCGGTTCGTGCGGGTCCACGGCCGCTGCGCGCTCGGCGAGCCCTCGTGCGCCCGCCAGCTCCCCCGCGGCCAGGGCCCGCTCGGCCCGCTCGAGCAGATCGCTCAGGTCCGGCCGCTCACCGTCGGTCGCGTGGGGCCGAAGGACCGGATCTTCCAACGTGATCACGCCGGCGCTCGCCAGGCCAAACAGCGTTTTCGCCACATCGAACTCCGGACGCTCCAGCGTCGCGGCGATATCCCGCGCCGACGCCGTGCCATCAATCGCGGCGAGCACCTCCCACTCCTCCGGCAGGAGGTCCAGCTGCCCGTGACCCGCCTCTTCCGGCGCCGCGAATCGCGGGACCATGCCGAGGTGCGGGATCCGCGCCTCGATGCGCGACCACTCATCAATGCGTCGCGCGGCCTCCATCAAGAGGGCCTCGGTCGGAATGTGCACCACGGCGCCCGCCGCGATGTCCGCCGGGAGGCCCTCCTGGAACGAGAAATAGCCCTCCTGCCAGCTCATCAGCTCGAAGACAACTTCCTCCACCTGCGCGCTCACGTGCTGTTGGAGATCGGCCGGGCTCACGGCACCGATGGCCACCAGAATCTCGCCCATGCGGCGCGCGTCGCCCTGGCGCTGGATGTCCACCGCGCGGCTCAAATCCGCGGGCGTGATCATCCCAGCCCGCACCAGCAGCTCGCCCAGGCGGTGCGGATTGCTCTGAATCTCGGCGTAGATCACCGCCCCGTTCTGGAAATAGACGGTGCCCTGGTTCTGTCGCAGGCGGGAGGCAATGCGCAGCACGCCCGTCTTCCGGCTCACGTCCAGGAGCTGGAACACGTCGTGGATGCCGAGTTCTTTGAGGGGACCCTCGATGGCCATGGCGCTAGGCGGCGTCGGCCCGGAAGATATGCTGGAGATCCAACGCGGTGCGAGCGTGCCGCCGCGCCTGCTGGGCCAGGGGCCCGGCCGGATCCAGCGCCACGACGCGATCCCACGCGCGCACCGCTTCGCGGTAGCGCCGCAGCCGCGCCAGCGCCATGCCCATGTAGAAATGTCCGGCGGCGCTTCGCTCATCGAACGCCAGCAGGCGTCGCAGCGCCTCCAGCGCGGCATCCGTGCGTCCGTCGTCGAACAGGGACTGTCCCAGGACCAGCAATGCGTTGAGGTCCGACGGATCCGCGGTCAACACGTCCACCAGGAGGTTCACCGCGGCCCGGGGACTGCCCGAGCGCCGGAACAACCCGGCGAGCGCGATGGCGGCCTGCGCGTACGCCGGGTCCACCTCCAACGCCGCCCGATAGCATCGCTCCGCCGCGGCCGCGTCGCCGCGCCGCTGGTGCACCGACCCCAGCGCCACGTGCACCTGGAGAAACCGCGGATCGAGTGACAGCGCGCATTGATACGCCTGCTGGGCGGTGTCGAGGTCGCCGGCGCCCGACGCGATGTCCCCTTCCAGCTTGAGCACGTCCGACCGCGTGGGCGCGCGCCGGCGGGCGCGTCGCAGCGCGTCGAGGGCGCCCGCCGGATTCCCAACCGACCAGCGGCACGTGGCGAGCGCCACCATGGCATCCACATCCTCGGGCTCCTCGCGCGCCAGGGCTTCGGCGTCCTCCAGCGCTTCGGCGCCGCGATCCATGGCGACCAAGGCCCGCACCAGGCCCAGGCGGGCGGCGCGGTTGGCCGGCGCCGCGGCGCGCGCCGCACGAAAACGCTCGGCCGCTTCGCCGTGCAGCCCGCGGCGAGAGAACACTTCCGCCGCCAACAAATGCCCCTCGATCGGGTCCGCGCCTCCGCTCACGGCGCGCGCCGTCTCCGCCCCGGCCAGCTCGAGCAGGCCCTTGGCCAGATAGTCGCGCGCCAGGGCAAACGGATCCGTCGCGCGGGCCCCCTGCGCGGGCGGTTGCGGTCGGTCCAGATCCTGGAACAGCCGGTCGAGCGACGACGCATCCAGCGCCAGCCCCCCAGGCGCACGGCTGGTCTCCACCTCGCCCGAGATTTGCGGGGCGACGGCGATCGTGGCGTTCTCGAACTGCAGGTCAATGGCAAGCTGGAACTTCTGCGGCACGTAATAGGGGTCCAGCCCCTGGGCCCGTGTCACTTCCCGCAGCGCGGAGTCGAAATCCCCGAGGGCCGACAGGGCAAAACTCAAGTTGTAATGCGCCTCGGCGGATTGCGGATCTGCCTCCACCGCGCGGGCGAACGCGTTGCGGGCATCCTGCGGGCGCCCCAGCTCGTTCAGCACCAGACCCACCCCGTTCCAGGCGGCGGCCGCGAGCGGGTCCGTCTCGGCCGCTTTGCGGTACGCCTGGAGCGCGAGCTGCGCTCGACCCGCCCGCATGAGCAACAACCCGAGGTTGATGCTGGCGGTCACCCACTGCGGTTGTTGGGTGAGCACGGCGCGTAACTCATCCACCGCCTCCTCATACCGGCCGGTGACGGCCAGCGCCACGGCCACATTGTTGCGGGCCAGCGCGTACGCCGGGGCGATCTCCGCGGCCCGCCGGTAGGACTGGATGGCGTCCTCCAGGCGCCCGAGTTGATGCAGCACGACGCCTCGCTCATTCCATAGCTTTGGGGAATCCGACGTCTCCGCCACCAGGCGTTCGTACAGCTCGAGCGCGGCGGGGAGATCGCGTTTCAGCAAGTACACCTCGGCCATGGCCGGCAGCACGATCCGGCGGTCCTCGCCCTCGTCCAACGCGAGTCGGTATTCCTTCAACGCCTCGGCATACCGACCGCGCTGGCGAAACGCCAGCCCCAGGTTGTAGTGCGCCAGCGCGGCGCCCGGGGCGACTTGCAGCCCGCTGGTGCGAGAGGGGCGGCGACGGGGAGCCGTCGCGCTGTCCACCGAGAGCGTGGAGTCCGCGCGGGCGAAGGCGGGGTTCAATTGCAGCGCCCGTCGCGTCGCGGCGCGCGCTTCCTCGTGGCGCCCCAGGTCTCCCAGGACGAACCCCAGCAGGCGATGCGCATCGGCATTCTGCGGATTGAGTTCGACGGCCCGTTGCAGCGCGGCGAGCGCATCCTGCAACAGTCCCCGCTGGTGCAGCACCCCGCCGAGCAGGGTGTGCACCACGGTGCTCGCGGGGTCGCGCTCGCGCGCGCGAGTGAACCAGTCGGTCGCCGCCGCCAGGTCGCCCCGTCCTTTTTCCGCAAGGCCCAGCTGCACCGGCACCCCCGCATCCCCCGGCACTCGGGTCAGGACCGATTCCAGCTCGGCGATGGCCGCGTCGAACTGTTCGAGCGCCAGGTACGCCCGGGCGAGCTCACGCCGGGCTTCGACGTCGTCAGGGGTGGCCCGCAGTTGCTCCCGAAGCTCCGCCACCCGACGGTCGAGCACGCCCGCCTGACGGCACGCCAGGTCGAGGTTGCGCTGCGCCGCGTCCAGGCGGGGATCCAGGGCCAGGGCCGCACGAAACGCGGCAATGGCGTCGTCCAGCAACCCCTTGCGGAAAAACACCACGCCGAGGTTGTTGTGGGCCCCGGCATCCGACGGATCGATGCGTCGCGCGAAGGACCGTAACGCGGTCAGGTCGCGCTCGGACAGCACCGATACGGATCTGTCAGCCACGGCCGTGCGCTGGACGACGTGATGGCGAGAGGAAGGGGTGACCGGTCGGCGCCACTGGGCGCGCCGACCACCATTCACGAACGGCTCTCAAAGAACCCAAGATACCCCAGCGCGTCCGGGTGATCAACCAAGCGCGGATCTCCGCTCGCCGCCGCCAGTGCGGCGCGCAAGTCCGCCGGCCACTCCGAGCGCACGTCAATGCGCGCCCCGGAGACGGGATGCGGCAGCCGCAGCCAGGCGGCGTGCAGCGCCTGTCGCGGGGAGGCACGCTCGATGGCCTCCGCGCCGGCCCGGCCGCGGCCGCTGATGCGCCGCGCGCCCCCCCCGCCGTACACCGGATCGCCGACCACCGGATGGCCCGCGTGCGCCAGGTGAACCCGTACCTGGTGGGTGCGTCCCGTCTCCAGGGTCACGCGCACCAGGTCGCACACGTCGAACCGCGCCACGGCACAGACGTGCGATACGGCGCGCCGCCCGCTCTGCAACACCGCCATGCGCTTGCGGTTCAGCGGATGGCGCGCAACCGGGGCGTCCACCCGCAGCGGCGCCGGCACATGTCCCCACACGAGCGCCGCATATGCCCGCTCGATCCGCCGGGCAGACAGGGCCCGGGACAGCGCTCGATGGGCCTCGTCGGTCTTGGCGACGATCAGCAGACCCGAGGTGTCTTTGTCCAACCGGTGGACGATGCCGGGCCGGCCCTCGGCCCCGGGGGCGAGCGACGTCCCGCGCGCCACGAGCGCGTTGACCAGCGTGTCGTCCCAATGGCCCGGCGCCGGATGCACCACGAGGCCCGCCGGCTTGTCCACGATCAGCAGGGCGTCGTCTTCGTACCGAACCGCGAGGGCCACGTCGTGGGGTGCGAGGCGGCGAGGGGGGGCCGAGGCCGGCAGGGTGACATCCACGCGGTCCCCTCTCGTCAGCCGGCGCGAGGCGCGGGCGCGCACGCCGTTGATCAGCACCATGCCGTTCGCGATGAGCCGCGCCGCGGCGGTGCGCGACAGGGCGAGTTGATCCGCCAGAAACCGGTCCAGCCGCTCCGTGGCCGCCACGCTCACGAGCAGCGTGACAACCTCGCCATCGCGGCCGGCAATGTCATGAGGAGAGTTCGGGGGCGTCCGCCTGCTCCCGAGCCACCGCGGCACTGCGGCGACCCTCGAGCCACAGGATCACGGCCAAGACCACCGCGCCGCAGGAGACGGCCATGTCGGCGACGTTGAACGTGGGCCAGTGGAACGGCCCAATCCACACGTCAATGAAGTCCACTACGCCGCGCGAGCTGCGCACCCGGTCCACCAGGTTTCCGACGGCGCCGCCACACACCAACGCGAGCGACACCAATCGCACCTTCTGGTCCGGCGCGGTCTGCCGCACCATGGATCCCAGCACCACCAGCGCCAACACCGCCAGCATCATAAAGACCCAACGAGAGTATTGGCCCACGTGAATGCCGAATGCCGCCCCGGGGTTGTACACCAGCTGAAAGCTGAGCCAGTCTCCCGCCAGCGGGACCGAGCGATGGGTGAGCAGGGCCGCGGCCAGGCGCTTGGTGACGAAATCGAGCACCACGACCGCCAGGCCAACGCTCCAGAACAGCCGCGCGTTACCGCCGCTCACTGTCTTCTTCCTTGGCCTTGCACTTGATGCAGAGCCGGGCGTGGGGCAACGCATCGAGCCGCTCGAAGCTGATCTCGTCGCCGCACTCCTGGCATTTGCCGTACTTCTCGGGCGTGAGATACAGGCGCCTCAGGGCTTCGTTCACATGCCAGAGATACCGCCCTTCCTGAGAGGCAAACAAGAACTGCTTCTCCCGCTCCATCGCGTCGGTCCCCTGGTCCGCCATATGGAAGGAGTACGAAGACAGATCGCCGTCAGCGCCCTGGAGGGTCGAGTTGAAGGACTCGTCGTAGTGCCCGAGTTCCTTCAGCACCCGCTGACGCTCTTCCAGGAGTCGCTTTTCGAGATGGGACAGTTGTTTCTTGTTCATCGGTCGTCCGGCACTCACGCGCTAAGGGTGTGTCAGCCGGCGCCCTGGTGGCGCCGGACCGCGATCCTCACCCGCCGCCCGTCAATATCCACGTCTTCCGCCACGTCCGGCCTTGCCAGCTCCATCCCGATCTCCAGCCGGCGGGCCAGCGTCTCACTCGAAATGAATCCGCCGTGGCCCCGAGCCGCCGCCACCACGTCCTCGGCCCCCGAGACGCTGAGGTCAATTCGCGTGGTATAATCATAACCAGCTTCCTTCCGGAGACGCTGCACCCGGCTCACCACCTCCCGGGCGAGCCCTTCGAGCCGAAGTTCTTCTGTCAAGGCCGGGTCCAGCGCAACCACATACGCCCCTTGCGATTGGACGATCCAGTCGCTTGCGACCTCTCGCTCGATCCGCACGTCTTCCGGACGGTAGTCGAACGCGGCGCCGTCCGGCGTACCGAGCGTGACCGACCTTCCGCGTTCCAGGTCCAGCAGCTGGGCCCGGCTGAGCTGCGCCGCGGCTGTCGCAGCCTGCGGCGTTCGCGGCCCGTACACCTTGCCCAGCGACGCGTAGTTGGGCCTGCCGCGCAGTCTGACCAGCTCCTCTTCAGCCGCGACGGGGATCACAGCCTTCACGTTCACTTCGTGGGCCAGCAATGGAAGCAACTCGTGAACCAGGGCTCGCGGCACCTCACCGGGCACCGCCACTCGCATGCGCGCCACTGGCTGGCGGACTCTCAGGCCCACGCGCTCGCGCGCCGACCGGGCCAGAGAGGCGAGCGTGCGCACCGCGTCCATGGCGATCTCCAACGCCGGATCCTGGCGGTCGCTTGGCTCGGGAAACCGCTCCAGGTGCACCGAGCGCCCGGTCAACCGGGCATGGATCGCGTCCGCCGTGAACGGCGCGGCCGGAGCGAGCACGCGCGTGACCGTGACGAGCGTCTCGTACAGCGTCGCCACCGCCGAGGGCTCGGCCCGGCCACCGGGAGCCCAAAACCGATCGCGGTTCACTCGCACGTACCAGTTCGACAGATCGTGGTCACAAAACTCCATGATGGCGCGCGTGCCGGCGGTGACGTCGTAGCCCGTCCACGCCGCTTGCACGGCCGCAACCACGCCGTCGAGGCGGCCCAGGAGCCAGCGATCCACCAGCGGACGCTGGGCCTGGGGCGGCGCAGTCGCGGGGTCCCAATCCTCGGCGTAGAGCTGGAAGAACCCGTAGGTGTTCCGCAGGCGGATCAGGAATCCCGCGGCCACCTCCGGAATCGCGGCCGGATCGAACCGCTTGGGCAGGGAGACCTGGCTCGACGCCAGGAGATACAGTCGCACGGCGTCGGCGCCAAAGCGCTCCACCACCTCCACCGGATCCACCACGTTGCCCAGGCGCTTGGACATCTTCCGCCCCTCAGCGTCGAGCACCAGCCCGTTGACGATCACATGGCGGTAGGCCGGCGAATCGAACACCCCGGTGGCAATGGCCAGGAGCGAGTAGAACCACCCGCGGGTCTGGTCCAACCCTTCACAGATGAAATCGGCCGGGAAGTGGGACCGGAACTCGGCGTCATGCTCGAACGGATAATGCCACTGCGCCGCGGGCATCGCGCCCGAATCGAACCAGGCGTCAATGACCTCGGGCACGCGGCGCATCTCGCCGGCGCAGCTCGCACAGGGAAACGTGAGCGCATCCACCAGGGGCTTGTGGGGATCGAAATCCCCCGGGAGCGGGAACCCCTGTCGATCCGCCAGCTCCTTGAATGAACCGATGACCACCAAGTGCTCCGCGTTCCGCACGCACCGCCACACCGGCAGCGGCGTCCCCCAGTACCGGTCGCGCGACAGCGCCCAGTCAACGTTGTTGTCCAGCCACTCCCCGAACCGCCCGGTCCCCACCTCCGGAGGGTACCAGTTCACCGTCCCGTTCAACGCCGCCATCCGGTCCTTGAACGCGGTGGTGCGGACGAACCACGATTTGCGGGCGTAGTAGATGAGCGGCGCGTCACACCGCCAGCAGAAGGGGTAGCTGTGTTCGTAGCCCTCCGGCTGGTAGCGGCCCAAGATCTTCCCTTCGCGCTCCAGCCGCTCGGCGATCAGGGGATTGGCATCGAAGACGGTCTTGCCATTGATGGCATCCCAGCGCGTGCCGGTGAACCGGCCGCCCTCGTCCACCACGTTAAAGAACGGCAGCCCCTCGCGCTGCACCGTGGCGTAGTCGTCCGCGCCGAACGCCGGCGCGAGGTGGACCAGCCCGGTGCCCTCCTGGGCGGTGACGAACTCGCCCGGCACGACCCGCAACCCGGCCTGGGGATCGACCGGCACCGCGTCAATCAGCTGCTCGTAGCGCCAGCCGACGAGGTCCTGCCCGCGGTACTCGGCCACCGGCGGGTAGGCGCCCAGCGGCTTGCCGTGGGTGGCCCCCGGGATGGACTGCTGCGCCCGCTCGCGCGCCACGATGACCTGTCGGTCTCCGAGGTCCAGCTCGACGTAGGACAGATCCGGATGCACCGCGATCGCGACGTTGGACGGGAGCGTCCAGGGGGTCGTGGTCCAGACCAGGAGGTAGCGCCGCCGCTCGCTCCCCGAACGGGAGGCTCCGGGCCCGGTGTGCGTGAGCGCAAACAGCACGTAGATGGAGGGGCTCTTGTGCATCTCGTAGCCCAGCGCCACCTCGTGACTCGAGAGCGCGGTGCCGCAGCGCCAGCAGTACGGGAGCACCTTGTGACCCTCGTACAGCAGCTCCTTCTCGTGCAGGCGTTTGAGCAGCCACCACACGCTCTCGATATACTCGTTGGTGTACGTGACGTACGGGTGCTCGTAGTCCAGCCAGTAGCCAATCCGCTGCGACAGCCATTCCCAGTCGCCCTTGTAGCGGAACACGCTCTCCTTGCAGCGGCGATTGAACTCGGCGACCCCCAGGCGCTCGATATCGGCCTTGCCGCCGATGCCCAGGGCTTTCTCCACTTCGATCTCGACGGGCAGTCCGTGCGTGTCCCACCCGGCGATGCGCGTCACCGAACGGCCCCGCATTGTCTGATACCGGCAGATCAGATCCTTGATGGTTCGCGAGAAGACGTGATGGATCCCGGGCTTGCCATTGGCGGTGGGCGGGCCCTCGTAGAACACGAACGGCGGCTGCCCGCGCGAGGCCTCGAGCGTCCGGCGGAAGAGGTCTTCGCGATCCCACTCGTCGAGGACCGCGCGCTCGAGCGCGTCCTGCGACGAAAAACTCAGCGGCGCGTAGCGACTCATGACCACCGCTCGAGCACCGCCGTGATCAGCCGCGTCAGATTCGGCTCCGCGGCCGCCGCGGTGGCGATGATCTTCCGGATGTCCGCCGGC
>CAZVKD010000112.1:0-9418 GCA_964627675.1 uncultured Gemmatimonadaceae bacterium | reverse complement strand
AAGACGAGCCCGAAGTTGCCGCTCATCGTTGCGAGGTAGAACGAGAAGAAACGAATCGGGGCGCCGTCGCTCCGGGAGCCGGCAGCCTGGAGACCCGCGCAGAGCCACACCAGCGCCGTCACTCCTAGCAGCACACGGCCGGTGTGGTCGAGTCCCACGCGGGCCCCGAGCAATAACCAGGGCAGGTCCACGGCCGCGGGCTTCGCGAGGACCGCCACGACCAGCGCGGGTGCCGCCGTCCACGGCGCCAGTCGCAGGGCCGCGGCTCGAAACGGCCGCCCGGCGAGCCCGAGGAGCACAATGAGAGGCGCCAGCGCCGGCGCCAGCCAGAAGCCGACGCTCACGGCCCGAATTCCACAGCCACCACCCGGCGAGTCCAGTCGAGCGGACTGCCAGGCAGGCCAGCGACGAGTCCGACCAGCAGTGCCATCAGCGCCGTGGCCAGAGCAGGCAGGAGGAGAGAGGCTTTCGCGTCGAGCGCCGGCGCCGCCGGGCTCTCTGCGGGCCAGGGAGCGACCTGCGGCCTGAACCAGGCGCGGTAGAGCAACGGCAGATAGTAGGCGGCGTTGAGCATGCTGCTCAGCGCCAGCACGCCGATCACCCAGTAGTTGCCCCCCTCTGCCGCACCTGCCGCCAGATACCACTTGCTGACGAAACCGGCGACCGGCGGGACGCCGATCATGCCGAACACGCCTACGGCGAGCGCGACTGTGGTGAAGGGCATTCGCCGGCCGACGCCGTCCAGCTCGTGCACGTAGTGGATGCCCAAAGTCTCGGCCAGATTCCCTGCGCAGAAGAACAGCGTAATCTTCATGAACGCGTGATGAACCAGGTGCACCAGACCGCCGATCACCGCCAACGGCGCAGCCAGGGCCGTGCCCAGTATGATCAGTGAGATCTGACTGACGGTGGAGAAGGCGAGGCGCTTCTTGATCTCGTCCTGGGCCAGCGCACGCACCGAGCCGTAGACAATCGTCGCCGCCGCCACCACCGCCAGCGGCAGGAGCACGCCGAGGCTGGCACCCGGTTCGATGCCGTACACGTCGTACACAACCCGGATGAGGCCGAACGCGCCGGCCTTCACCACCGCCACGGCGTGTAACAGCGCCGACACCGGCGCCGGAGCCACCATCGCTCGCGGCAGCCACCCGTGAAACGGAACCAGCGCCGCCTTGACGCCGAAACCGGCCGCGAAAAGGGCGAAGATCCACCGGAGTTCCGCCGGGTGGTCGGCGGTCAGCGCACCGAGGTAGCCACCCGTGACGAAATCCCGGGGCCCGGTCAGGTCGTGGAGCCAGACCATGGCCAGCAGCAGCGCGGCTCCGCCGGCGATGGTGTAGACGAGATAGGCCCGGCCGGCCCGCACGGCCTTGGCGGTGCCCCGATGTACCACCAGCGGATAGGTGGAGACCGTAAGCAACTCATAGAATACGAGCAGCGTGATCAGGTTGCCTGCCAGCGCGACCCCCACCGTCGCGGTGACGCAAAGGCTGAAGAACCCGAAGAACCGGCTGCGGTGCGGCGAGTCCTCGAGGTAGCCCACCGCGTACACGGTGGTGGCCAGCCAGAGAAGCGAGGACAGCGTGACGAACAGCAGCGACACAGCGTCAGCCTTCAGTACCAGATGGAGGCCACCGGGTAGCAAGGGCATCCGCGTTTCAGCGAAGCGCCCCAGGGTCACGGCCCAGACCATGAGCCCCACGAAGACCAACTTGAGTATCGCGCCCAGCAGGTTGAGCAGGGCGCGGAGCCGGCGGGCCCCCTCCGGAAGGGTGAAGATCACGAGGCCCGGGACCAGCGAGCTGGCCAGGGTGAGCAGGGGCAGGGTGTCCCAGCCGCTCATCGCGGCCCCGCCGCGGCGGTGCCGAAGGGCGCCCCGGCCCCGAGTAGGCCAAGCAGAAGCGGTGCGATCAATCCGAGCACCAGGGCCAGCAGGGCCAGTGCGAGGGAGGGCAGCTCGGTTCGCAGCGGAACGCGCGCACCGCCCGCGTTTGGCGCCTCGGAAAAGCATCCGGCGATGATCCGGAACACGTAGCAGGCTGCGAGGATGCCTCCACCCAGCACCGTGGCCGCTACCCACCACTGCCCAGCGGCGAGCGCGGCCTGCAACAGCAGCCACTTGCCGATGAAACCGCCCGTGGGGGGGAGGCCCATCAGGCCCACGCCGGCCACGCCGACGGCGAAGAGTGTCACCGGCAGCCGCTCGCTCACGGCGCCCAGGCCGTCCACCCGGTCGTGTCCCAGCGCCCGGGCGATGGAGCCGACGCCGAGGAACATTGCCGCCTTCGCGCAAGCATGGGATACCGCGAGGTACATCGCGGCGCTCCATCCATCGGCGAGCGCGAAGCACAGGAACAGATAGCCGATCTGCGCCACGGTCGAGTACGCGACCAACAGCTTCAGGCGCTCCTGGCGGAAGGCCTGCACGCTGCCCCACACCACGGCCAGCGTGCCGAGCGCACCGAGCACTTGGCCAGTGTGCATCAGGGGCAGCCCCGCGAAGACCGTCACCCAGAGCCTCAGCACTGCGTAGAAGGCCGCCTTGACCACCAGCGCCGAGAGCAGGGCCGAGACGGGGGGGGGCGCGGCGGCGTGCGCGGGCGGGAGCCAGAAGTGGAGCGGGAAGAGCGCGGTCTTGAGCGCGAGCCCCGCGAGCATCAGCAGCCCCGCGGCACGGCCGAGGGCATCGTCGCTCACCCGGATGCTCAGATGGGCGATATCCACGGTGCCGTGGGCCCCATACAGCAGGGCCACACCCAGGAGATACGCCAGCGATCCCGCCAGCGCCCAGAGGAGGTACTGGAGCGCGGCTGCCCGTGCGGGCCCGCCGGCGGTGGCGACCAACCCCACCGCCGACAGCGTGAGCAGCTCCAGGGTGACGTAGAGATTGAAGACGTCGGCGGCCAGAAAGAGCCCGTTCAGAGCCGCCCACAAGAGTAGCCACAGCGTCCAGAACGTGGCGTCCGGCGGTGTGCCACCACGAGGCTCCGCCTCGGTTCGAAACGCGAGGGCGTACAGCGTGGCGCCGACGCCGACGGCTGCGGCGGTCAGGAGCATCAGGGCTGACAGCCCGTCCAGATACAAGTCCACGCCCAGCGGCGCGCCCCACCCGCCCAGGCGGTAGCGAAGGGCCCCGTGCCACAGCACCGGCGGGATCACGAACACGACGGCTGCCCCCGTCGCGAGCGCCGCGAGCAGTGCCACGACCCGGGCCGAGCGTGCGCCGAGCGCAAACAACACCACGGCGCCAGCCAGCGGCGCCACGACAGTCCAGATGAGGCCGACCCCCACGATACTGGCGGTCAAGACGTCGGCGTCGGTCCAGCGGTGGGAGCGGTGCGGTCCCCCTGGGACTGCTCCTCGATCCGGTTCGCCAGGAACAACCCGACGGCGGTGGCGCTCACGGCCACCACGATGCCGGTGAGCACCATGGCTTGGGGGACCGGGTCCGGCCCGTTAGGCGCCCGCTTCGCCAGCGCGATCATCACCAGGAACACGCCGCTTCCCATGATGTTGAGCGCCAGGATCCGGCGCACCGCATGAGTCCGCACTACGAGATGCGCCAGGCCCAGCGCGAAGAGCGCCGCACCCGCCAGCGCGAAAAGGGCCGGTGCCTCAATCATGGACCCTCTCCGCGCCCGCCCTGGTACATCGCCATCAGGAGATAACCGACCGACACGCTGGAGGCGGCTTCGATCGCGAGAATCAGCGCCCCGGCAGCGGGAGGTGGCAGCTGAAGAAATGTGGGCTCGCTCAGCAGCACGCCCGCCCCGACCCCAAGGAACACACCGAGCCCCACAACCGCGAGAGCCCGCCCTCGCCACCCCGCCACGGCGATCCCTTTACCCAGCAGCACGCGGAGTACCCCGCCTCCGGCGAGCAGCGCGCCAGCCTGGAACGCTCCGCCCGGTGCGAACGACCCGCTCCAGAGGAGGTACCCCGCAGTGATGACGAGGAGTGGCGTGAGGAACCGTACTAGCGCTTGAAGGTGGGGGTCCCGGGCAGGATACCGCGGCGCTGCCCCGCGGGTGGCCCAGCACACGATGCCCGCGACCAGTAGCACCCCGATCTCGAGCAACGTGTCGTAGGCACGGAAGTTCAGCAGCACGGCCGTGACCGGGTTGGACACGCCGCTCGCCCCAAGGCTGGCCGCCACGCTCGGCCGGAGTCCGGGGGTGAGGGTCGGCAGCGAGAGGATGGCATGAGCGACGGCGGCCGTGGTGCCAAGTGCCAGAACGGCGGCCACGAGGCCCGTACCCCAGCGTCGCCTCCGGGCGCGAGGTGAGGTAGCATCGAGCCCGCCGACGCGCTCCGGGCCCAGGCGGTGCGCCGCCGTGAGGAACAGGGCACCCGTGAGACCGGCGCCTATGGCCGCCTCGGCCAGGGCAAGGTCCGGAGCGTCGAGCCGGGCCCAGGTCACGGCCAGCAGTACCCCGAACGCCAGGAACACGATGATCGACCGGTAGAGGTCGCGGCCCGCCAACGCCTGCCAACCCACGCCGACCAGGGAGAGCGCCAGGATCACGTCAATGGCCATGGCCGCGGGCTTACCCGGCATCCCGGCCCTCCCCGGCGCGACGCGACGCCCGCGCGATGAGGGTACAGGTGGTGGCGCTGGCGGCCATGACCAGAACCCACACCAGCCCGAGCCGGACCAATATCCGCCAGCTGTCCGCCGTGAGCGCCAGGCCCGCCAGCAGCAGGGCCAGACCGATGGTATCCGCTTTGGCGACGGCGTGCAGGCGGGAAAAAAGGTCTGGAAAGCGCAGCAGCCCAAGCACCGCCGCGAGGAAGAAGAGCGCGCCGCCGCTGATGAGCAGCATCGCAAGCCCTTCGGTGAGCTGTATCAAGGAGGTCCGTCCGGAGGCGACGGCGGCCGCCGTACCAGGGCGATCCCCGCGACGGCAGCGAAGAGCGCCACCACCAGAGCGACGTCCATCAGCGCCGCAGCGCCGAGTCCGAAGGCCAGCAGCAGGAGGATCGCTACCCCGCTGGTAGCGACGAACTGGAGGGCCACCATACGGTCGAAGGTCGTCGGCCCGAGCAGCGCCCGACCTACGCCGCCAACGAGCAGCAGCAGGAGCAGACACAGCCCGATCACCTGATCGAACGTGCTCATCTATCCCCCGGCGGCAGGGCGATCCCGAGCAGCCGCGCCACGGCGTCCTCGGCTGCACGCAGCTGGCGCTCGATCGGGCGGGTCTTGTCCACCACGTGGATCATCACCTCGTCGCCATCGAGTTCCACCGTCAGAGTTCCCGGACTCAGGTTCAGCACTCCGGTCAGCAGCACCGCGGCCTGCCCCGTCAGACGCAGCCGGAAGGTCAGGAACGCTGGCGCCAGCGGCAGTCTGGGATCGAAGGCGCGCCGGGCCACATCCGCACCGCCGGTGAGTGCCCTCCAGAGGAAGAAGGGAAGGAAGCGAAGGACGGCGACCGGCGAGATCCGCCAGGCGACGGCCGCCCCCCGGGTGGCGAGTACGGTCGCGATGGCCACCAGCGGAAGGCCGAACCACCACGACGATGGGGCGGCGCCGGCAAGCGACCACCAGAGCCCCACGAACGAGGCGGCGATTGCGAGAAAACGGCGGGGCTGGTACCGGGCGAGCGACAGGCGCATCGAAGCTCGTGCGAGGGGGCTGGTCGAAGCGCGTAAGGGCCAAGGTACGTGCGCGTTGTATGCCGGCGCAAGCTGGCACCGACGCACGGTCGCGCGGCGCACGAAGCGGCTCTTCCGCCTTCAGCAGTTGCGGGTGAGCGTATACTATGAGGCACCTGCCAGCGAGGAGGGACCGTGGCATCGCAGACTCGCCCCACTCGTGGGCGCGACTCGGGCCGGACCGGGCCCAAGACCGTGCTCGTGGCCACCGACTTCAGCCCGGGCGCCGCGCGCGCGCTGGCCCGCGTGGCGCTGCTTCCTCTGGCCGCTCGGGCCAGGATCATCATCGTCACCGTCGCCGAAGTTGGGAAAGGACTTCGGGCGGAAGACACCACGGCCACTGCGGCGCGCCTGCAGCGAGGCGCCGACGCCCTGCTAGGGCTGGTGCACGAGTCGATCCCGGGAGCACGCGTGGAGCCACTTCTGCTGCGCGGCACGCCTTACGAGCAAATCGCCGCCGCCGCCGCGACGGCACAGGCCGACCTCATCGTACTCGGGCGCCACGGTCATCGCCCGCTGGCCGACCTGTTCGGTCTCGGCACCACCGCGGACCGGCTGGTGCGGATCACCGACAGGGCGGTGGTGATCGCCGCCGGCCGGCCCCGAGGGCCCTACCGGCGACCGCTGGTGGCGCTCGATCATCCGCCGGGGCCGGCCACCCGCCGCGCGATCCGAACCGGCAGCCGGCTGGTCGGAGCAACCGTTGGCTGGACGGCGGTCCACGTCGCCGACGACCTCTTCGCGAGCACCATGCGGCGAGCTCGGTTCCCCAAGCACGAGATCTCCGGGTTGTATCGGACCGAGGGTGCCCGCCTGCGTCGGGAGATCGGCGCGGAGCTGACTCGCCGGTTTCCCGCCCTGAGATGGAAGCTGCACCTCGGATGGGGTGAGCCCCGATTCCTGGTGCCTGCCGCCGCCGCGAAACGCGGCGCGGACCTGATCGTCGTGGGCACCACTACCCCGAGAACGCTCGAGCGCCGCCTCCTCGGCACCGTCGCGGAGTCGGTGCTGCGGCGGGTGGGGATTGACGTGCTGATCGTTCCCGCGCCGCCCCAGCCGGCGGGAGGGAACGTGGCGCGGGCGTGAACGCCGTCCGCGGCGCCTTCTGGATCGCGCTCTACCTCGCGCTCGTACTTGCGCCGCTTTTCGCCATGCTGGTCGGCCCCACGCCGGCCGGCCGGGGGTTCTGGTGGGAGTTCGCCATCGCGGTGGGCTTTGCCGCCACCACCATGATGGGGGTGCAGTTCGCGCTGACGGCGCGGTTTCGCCGGGCCACCGCGCCGTACGGCATCGACATCGTCTACTACTTCCACCGCTATCTCGCCCTGGTCACCATCGTCGTGATCCTGGCGCATCCGATCGTGCTCTGGGCGGTGGAGCCCGCGCTGCTCGGCATGCTCGACCCGCGGTATGCGCCTTGGTACCTGACGGCCGGCGTGGGATCCGTCCTGGTTGTCCTCGTGCTGGTGGCCGTCTCGGTCGCGCGCAAGCGACTCCGGATCCCCTACGAAGTCTGGCGCTGGACCCACGGCCTGCTCGCCATGGGCGCGGTTGGGCTCGCACTGGCGCACATTCAGGGGGTGGGCTATTACGTCGCGGTGCCCTGGAAGCGCGCACTCTGGATCGGCATCGTGGTCACCTGGATCGGGGTGCTGGGGTGGGTCCGCCTCGTGAAACCCTGGCGCCTCCTCCGACGCCCATACCGGGTGGCCCGGGTCGCGCCCGAACGCGGCGACGCCTGGACCCTCGCGGTCGAGCCGGTCGGCCACCCCGGCTTCGCCTTCCAGCCGGGCCAGTTCGCGTGGGTCACCGTCGGGCGCACGCCGTTCGCCATGAGCGAGCACCCGTTCTCCATCGCGTCCAGCCCTTCCCGCGACGGCCGGGTCGCTTTCACCATCAAGGAACTCGGGGATTTCACCCGGACGGTCGGCCGCATTCCCGAAGGCGAGCGCGTCTACCTGGACGGCCCCTACGGGGCGTTCACCATCGATCGGCATCCCGCCCCGGGCTACGTGTTCATCGCCGGCGGCATCGGCATCGCACCGATCATGAGCATGCTGCGGGCTCTCGCCGATCGGGCCGACCAAAGGCCACTCCTGCTGGTCTATGCCTATCGCCTCTGGGAGCGCCTCACCTTTCGCGAGGAGATCGAGGCGCTACGGTCGCGCCTGGCGCTCAGGGTCGTCCACGTGCTGGCGGAACCGCCGGTGGACTGGCGGGGCGAGGCGGGACTGGTTCGAGCCGACCTGTTGGACCGCCAGTTGCCCGCCGATCGTCGCCGACTGGTGTATTTCGTGTGCGGGCCGGTCCCGATGATCGAGGTGGCGGAGCGGGCGCTCCACCGGCTCGGCATCCCGCGGGCCCGGGTCCACGCTGAGCTGTTCGACCTGGTATAGGGGGAGGGTTGCGATGCGTCGGCGACTGGCTCTGCTGTTGGCCTGCCTGACCGGGGTGTTCGTGATGGCGCTGTCCGCCCTGTTCGCAGTGGCCCGCGGCGATTGACCCCGGCCCGACCCACCCCAACGCGCGCCAAGCTATACAGCCCCAAGGGTAAGCGATACGCCGCGGAGGCCCCCCCCACCCCCGCTCCGCACTGGCACCCGCACGCCCCCCACGAGGCGCGGGAGCGGCTGGGGTCGTCCCCCGCCGGGCTGGAGGATCGGGTGGCGGCCGAACGCCTCGCCGAGGTCGGCCCGAACCTCCTCCCCAGCCGCCCGCCACCCACACTGCTCGAGATCCTGCTGCATCAGTTCAAGAGCCCGCTCATCTACGTCCTGCTCGCCGCCGCCGCGGTGGCCCTGGCCCTGGGCGACACCACCGACGCCGGATTCATCCTCGCCGTGGTGCTACTGAACGCGGGCCTGGGCACGTCCCAGGAGTGGCGTGCGGAACGGAGCGCGGCAAGCCTGCAGCAGCTGCTCAGCACCTCCGCGCGGGTCGTTCGCGGCGGCACCTGGCGGCGCGTGCCCGCCCAGGAGCTCGTACCCGGCGATGTCGTCGGGCTGGAATCGGGCGACCGCGTGCCAGCCGATCTTCGCCTGTTCCAGGTGAACGACCTATCGGTGGACGAGTCGTTACAGAACGGCGAGTCGCTGCCGGTCAGGAAGGAGATCGTGGCCAGCGCCGAGGACGCACCGGTGAGTGAACAGCGCAGCCTGGCGTTCGCGGGCTCGACGGTCACATCCGGCCGGGCCCGGGCCGTCGTGGTGGCCACCGGGCTCCGGACCGAGGTGGGCAGAATCGCTGAGTCCGTGGCCGAGGCCGATGCGGCCAAGCCCCCGCTGATCATCCGAATGGAGGCGTTCGCCCGTCAGATCAGCCTGGTGGTGCTCGCGGCGACCATGATCCTGGGGGTCGTGGCTGCGCTGAGGGGAATGCCGTGGCTCGACGTGTTCTTCCTGGCGGTGGCGCTCGCGGTGTCGGCCATCCCCGAGGGCCTGCCCGTGGCGATGACGGTCGCGCTCTCGATCGCCACCAGCCGGATGGCGGCGCGCAAGGTGATCGTCCGCCGGCTCTCGGCGGTCGAGGGCCTGGGCAGCTGCACCTACATCGCGAGCGACAAGACCGGCACCATCACCGTGAACCGCCAGACCGTCCAGCTGCTCAGCCTCCCCGGAGGGATCCGGGCGCGGGTATCGGGTGAAGGCTACGCCGGTGAAGGCGACGTGGCGGGAGCCGACGGCGGCGACCTCTCGCCGGACACCCGCGCGCAGGTGGAGCGGCTCGCGCGGGCGGCGGTGCTCTGTAACGAGGCCACCCT
>CAZVKD010000111.1:3374-9438 GCA_964627675.1 uncultured Gemmatimonadaceae bacterium | reverse complement strand
GACATCGTGGCGGCGGTCAAAACGTATCAACCCTCGGGCAAGCTGGACGAATACCTCATGTTCAGCTCGGGCGGCCATTCCGGACAGGTGTTCGTGATCGGGATTCCGTCCATGCGCCTGCTCAAGGTCATCGCCGCGTTCACGCCGGAACCGTGGCAGGGGTACGCCACCGGGGCCGACGAGCACAAGGCGCTGATGCGGGGGGGCCGCACGGCCGGCCACGACATCGCCTGGGGCGACACGCACCATCCGGCCCTGTCGGAAACCGACGGCGAGTACGACGGCCAGTTCCTGTTCATCGGCGACAAGGCCAACCCTCGTGTGGCGGTCATTGATCTACGCGATTTCGAGACCAAGCAGATCGTCACCAACCCCAACATGGGTACCAACCACGGGGCCTCGTTCGTCACGCCCAATACGGAGTACGTCATCGAGGGCTCGCAGTACTCCGTGCCGCTGTGGGAGGACTACTCGGACGTGTCCCGGTATCAGGAGCACTATCGCGGCCTGGTGACGCTGTGGAAGTTCGACCGGGCGCGCGGCCGAATTGACGAGCGCGCGTCCTTCTCGCTCGAGCTCCCCCCCTACTGGCACGACCTCTCCGACGCTGGCAAGGGTCCCAGCGCCGGGTGGGCGTTCCTCAATTCGTTCAACACGGAAATGGCCACCGGTGGTGTGGAGCAAGGGAGGCCGCCATTCGAAGCCGGCGTGTCGCAGAACGACACGGACTACCTCCACGTCATCAACTGGCAGCGCGCGGCCGAAGTCGCGGCGCGACCCGGCGGCGCCCGGACCGCGCGCGGCATGAAGGTCATTCCCCTGTCCGTCTCCATCGCCGAGGGACTGCTGTTCCTCGTGCCCGAACCCAAGAGCCCCCATGGCGCCGACGTAACGCCCGACGGCACGAAGATCGTGGTGTCGGGGAAGCTGGATCCCCACGTCACGGTGTACTCCTGGGCCAAGATGAAGCAGGCAATCGACGCCAAGTCGTTTGCGGGGACGGACGCCATTGGCGTACCGGTCCTGGATTTCAACAGCGTCATTGACGGCCAGCTGGAACTCGGCCTCGGGCCGCTGCACACCCAGTTCGACGGCGACGGTTACGCCTACACCAGCGTGTTCCTGGACACGAAGGTGGTGAAGTGGGACCTCGACCCGCTCCAGGTGCTGGACAAGGTGGACGTGCACTACAACGTGGGGCACATTGCCGCGGCCGAAGGCGACACCCGATCGCCGGACGGCAAGTACCTGGTCTCCATGAACAAGTGGTCCATTGACCGGTTCAATCCGGTGGGCCCGCTCCATCCGCAGAACTTCCAGCTGATTGATATCGGCGGCGAGAAGATGCAACTCCTGTACGACCTGCCGATCGGCGTGGGCGAGCCGCACTACGCCCAGATCATCAAGGCGGACAAGCTCAGCCCGATGCTGGTGTATCCCGAGGTGGGGTACGCCCCCGGTACCATGTCGGCGTCTCGGGACGCCGTGAAGGGCGGCCAGGAGCGCATCGAGCGCCGCGGCGACGAGGTCCACGTGTTCATGACGGCGATCCGGAGCCACTTCACGCCCGAGCACATCAGGGTGCGCCAGGGGGACCGGGTCGTCATCCACATCACGAACCTGGAGCAGGCCCGCGAGGCGACGCACGGTTTCGCGATCACGAAATACAACATCCACTTGAGCCTGGAGCCGGGGGAGGCCCAGACGGTCACGTTCGTGGCGGACCAGGCCGGCGTGTTCCCGTTCTACTGCACCGAGTTCTGCTCGGCACTGCACCTGGAGATGGCGGGGTACCTGCTGGTCGAGCCGAGAAGCTGAGGTCCTTCGTGGACAAGATCACCGCGTTTCTGTCGGGTCAACTGTCGCCGCGGGGCCGCCTGCTGATGCTGGCGGCCACGCTGGCGATTCTCCCCAGCATCGTGCTGCCCACGTGGACCATCTCGCTGCGGGCCCCGCAATACCCGGAGGGCCTCAAGTTGCGGATCTATCCGCACACCGTGGCGGGAGACGTCCGCGAAGTGAACCTGCTGAACCACTACATCGGCATGCACCAGATCGAGCCCGACGAGTTCCCCGAGTTCCGGTTCATCCCGTTCTTCATTCTGCGGTTCTTCGGGTTTGCGCTCATTACGGCGCTCGCCGCCCGCATGCCGCTTGCCGTCCTGGGTTGGATGGATTTCGTGCTCTTCGGCGCCGTCATGCTGTACACCATGCAGCACTGGCTCTACGAGTACGGCCACAACCTTGCGCCCGGCGCGCCGCTCAGGGTCGCGCCCTTCACACCGGCCCTGATCGGGCCGACGTCGGTGGGCCAGTTCTCCGTGTCCAGCTGGCCGGCGAGCGGCGCCATCCTCATGGGTCTTGCCGGGCTCATGGGCCCCCTGATCGCGTGGTATGAGTGGCGGCGTGCCGGGACGCCCTCGGCCGTGATGTGACCCCCGCTGCCGCCCTGCTTGCCCTTCAGGCCGCCCACCTCACCGTCGGGCCCGCCGGGAATTTCTCCAGCATCGGCGCGGCACTTGCCCGTGCGGGGGCCGGTGACACCATCCGCGTCGCCCCGGGCGTGTATCACGAACACCTGAGCGTCGAACGGGCGGTTACGCTTCTCGGAGAGCCGGGAGCGGTCATCACCGGCGACGGTGTGGGAATTGTGTTGCGAATCGACGCTCGCGCCACCGTGCGGGGCTTCACCATCCGCGGATCCGGCAGCCGGCTGGACACGGAAGACGGCGGCATCACCGCCCAGCGCTCGAGCGGCGTGGTCATCGAGAACAATCGGCTGGAAGACGTGTTGTTCGGGATCACCCTGAAGGAATGCGACTCGGCCTTGATCAGGGGCAACACGATCGAGGGGAAGAACCTGGCGGTGCGGTTCCGAGCCGATGGTATCCACTTGTGGTCGAGCCACGACGTCCGGGTGGTGAACAACGAGGTGCGGCGAGGACGAGACCTGGCGATCTGGTTCTCAAACCGAACGACCGTCGTGGGCAACCGGGTGACTGACGGTCGCTACGGCCTCCACTTCATGAACAGCCACGCCAACCGGTTCGAGGCCAACCAGTTTCTGGGCAACGACGTGGGAGCGTTCATCATGTATTCCCGCGACGTCACCTTCCGGGACAACGTGTTTGCCAATGCCAAGGGGTCGTTCGGCCGGGGACTGGGGTTCAAGGACGCCGACGGCGTCGTGGCCGAGCGAAACCTCATCGTCGAGAACACCATCGGGGTGTGGCTGGACAACTCGCCGAGCACGCTGGGAGCGGTGAACGAGTTCTCTGCCAACGTCGTGGCGTACAACGAAGTGGGCGTCGAGCTCCTGCCGTCCGTGCGAGCCAACGTGTTTCAGGCGAACCAATTCCGGGACAACGTGCAGCCGGTGCGAGTATCCGGGGGCGGGACGGCCCTCGCGAACCGGTGGACCGGCAATGCCTGGAGCGAGTACGCGGGCTTCGATCGTGAGCGCGACGGTGTTGGGGATACGCCCTTCGTCTTCGAGCGGCTGTCGGACGACCTGTTCGCCAGGCACCCAGCGCTCCAGGTGTTCGCCCTGAGCCCGGCGGCGGACTTGCTGAACGGGCTGAGCCGAGTGTTTCCGCCGCTGAGGCCTACGCCGATCGTCGTGGACTCGGCTCCCCGCGTGGGCAAGTGGTGGGTCATCGCTGGTGCCGTTCCAGAGCGCCAGGCACGCGACCGGATGGCGGCGCTGGGGTTCGCCGCGGCGGCCTTGCTCGCGCTCGTCGCCCTGCCCGGCCGGCCGAGGCGGCGGCGCGAATGATCGCGGCGACGGCGCTCAGGAAACAGTACGGCGAGCACGTGGTGCTCGACAATCTCTCGCTCGTGGTCGAGCGGGGGCAGCGGGTGGCGTTGCTCGGCGCCAACGGCGCCGGCAAGACGACGCTCATGCGCTGCCTCCTCGGCCTCACGGACTTTTCGGGCCGGCTCGAAATCGCCGGATTGGACGTGCGCGAGCATGGCCGCGCGGTGCGTGCCCGATTGGGCTACGTACCGCAACGCGCGCCGCACTTCGACGGCACCCTGGCGGAAACTGTCGAGTTCCTGGCCCGGCTGCGGGACTTGGACCCGTGCGTGGTGGCCGACCGGCTCTCCATGCTGGGCTTCGAGCTGGGCGATCACGCTGAGAAGCCGGTGCGGGCCCTCTCTGGCGGGATGCTCCAAAAGGTGCTGCTGGCGCTGGCCCTGGCGAGCGACGTGCCCCTGCTCCTGCTGGACGAGCCCACCTCCAACCTCGATCCGGCCACGCGCAAGGAGTTCCTGCGCGCGCTGACTGTGGTGTCTGCCGAGACGACGGTTCTGTTGGCCTCGCACCGGCTGGCCGATGTCGAGGCCGTGGCCCGCCGGCTGGTCGTGCTCGATCGGGGGCGCGTGGCCTACGATGGCGGGCTCGCCGATCTCAGGGACCGGCTCGACGGCGCCACGACGTTCTGGATCGTGGTGGCGGCCGACGCGCGGGAACCAGCCCGCCAGCACCTGGCCAGGCGGTTCGGGCTTCAAACCCTCTCGGCAAACGGGGCGGCCATCGGCGTCAGGGCGCCGGCGCGAGCGCGAGCGGAGGTCATCGTGGGCCTTCATGAGGCCGGCATCCCTGTCGAGCGTTGCTGGACCGAGCCCGCCGCCCTGGCGGAACTCCTGGGCGAGATGGTGCGTGGCAACGGCGCCGGAGCGGCCGGGACATGACGCCCCGGGTGTCGCTCCTGGTGCGGCGCGAACTGGCGAGCGCGGTGCGAGCGCGCTGGTTCCTCGCCTACTCGGGCGTGTTTCTCGTGGGTGGCCTGCTGCTCGCGACGCTTGGCGTCGAGAACCAGAGCGTGTACGGGTTTCGCGGATTCGCCAGGGCGTTCGCCGGATTGGCTCACCTTGCCCTGCTCCTCGTTCCCGTCATGGCCCTGTTCCCGGCCGCCGCGGCGATCGCCGAAGATCGCGAGAGCGGCGTGCTGGAATACCTGCTTGCGCAACCCATCACCTACGGCGAGCTGTACCTGGGCAAGCTCGCCGGCGTCACGCTCGCCCTGCTCTTGTCACTGACGGTGGGGTTCGGGGCCTCTGGCGCGGTCGCCGTGAGTCGCGGCGTGCCCCCGGGGCTGGTCGCCGTGCTGTACGCCTTCGTGGCGTTGCTCGCCGGGACGTTCAGCGCCCTCGGGGTGTGCTTTTCTGGGCTCGCCCCGTCCCGGGCACGTGCGATGACGGTGGGGGTGATCACGTGGCTCGCCCTCTCCGCTCTCGGAACCTTGGGCATCATCATCGCGTTCATCCGGTGGGGTGTGCCGGAGCCGGTGCTCGCCACGTGGTCGTTCGTCAATCCCGTCGAGGCGTTCCGCCTGGGTATCATCAGTGCGTTGGACCCGGACCTGAGCCTGCTCGGCCCCGTGGGAGCCGGCATCGTGCGCCGGCTGGGAACCGCAGGAACCGGCTTGTTGAGCGGAGTCTCGCTCGCCCTCTGGACCATCATCTCGGCCGTGGGTGGCTTTCAGCTGTCCAGACGGCGGCGTGCACGGGCGTAGCGCCCGCTCCGCTCCGCCGTAGTACCGCCGCACCACCTCCTGGGCTGGGCGGCCCACCCCCTCACCGGACAGCGTTTCAACCGATTGCTCGGTAACCGATTACGCTGCCCCGACGCCGCCACGGCCCATGGCACGAGGTGGGTCTGGAACTTGCCCGTTAACCCCCCGAACCGCGCGGGGCCAACGATAGCGGGTCGCGGCTACAGCCGGCGCGGGCATTCGCTTGCGGCCCGTTATCGTTGGTCCCGCACCAGCTTCTTCTGGGCGGAGACGGCTCGGGTGTTCCCCCGTCCCCCCGGCGTTTCGTCCCAAACAGACTGACTCGGAGCCACGACCATTCGCAACAGGTTCGCGTTGTTGATGCTCGGCGTTGCCGCAGTGACGGCGAGTGTGCTCCTGCTGCGGAGCCGTCGCCCAGCCCCGCGGCGCCGGGGCCGTGCGGACCGGGCGGAACTCGACGGACTTTACCACGCGGGCCTCTAGCCCGTATGCTTTTCACTCCCCCGCGGGAGCGTCTGCGATGCACGATGCGGGCTTGAGGCCGC
>CAZVKD010000111.1:0-3364 GCA_964627675.1 uncultured Gemmatimonadaceae bacterium | reverse complement strand
GGCATTGAGCGCCGGACAGGGTGGGATCGCCTGATGGTGGCCGAGCGGCGGCGAATCCAGCGCCGCGCACACTCGATGCAGGTTCCCAACGATCGGCGTAGTGGAGGCGAGCGGCGCCTCGTCGGAGACCGAAGGGCAAGGCCGCGCCGGAGTGGCTGGGACCGGCGCTCCACACCGGACCGCCGGAATTCCGCCTGGAGGGCACTAGACCCGAGATAGCGTTCGCTCCTAGGCGAATTCCCCGGCCACCCGTGCGCCGACCATGGCATACAGGTGGCCGCGTGTTTTCCGGCCAGGGCTTGCGTAATTAGGCTCACCTGACGACTATATTAGGTACGCCTAAACAAGCCGGTTATGCATCCCCTCCCCCGAGCAGTTCACCACACTGGCGTCCCGCTCTTTCAACCGTTTCGTCGCCAGGGGCGCCATGCCAGCGGATACGCTCTCATCGCCGGGATTCTGGCCGTCACCGTTGGGTGTGCGGACCTGTTCACGGCCGTGCCTGATCCGGGAGATATCTTTGATGGGCCCATAGATGGTTTGAGCCCGGCGGAGTTGGCGGCGTTCGTGGAGGGTGACGTGCAGTTCGGCCGCCCCTTCGCCCCGGCCGAAGGGCTCGGACCCATCTTCAACAACGTCTCCTGCGCGGCCTGCCACAGCGCTGACGGGCGGGGGCGACCGCAGAATGTCTTGCTCCGCTTTGACGGGATCGGTGGCCCGCAGTTGCAGGATAAGGCGATCCCGGGTGCCGAGCCGGAAGTGCTGCCGGCCGGCGTCCCTGTCTCTGGGAGACTGCCACCTCCGGTGTTCGGTGTCGGCCTCATCGAGGCGATCCCGGAGTCCACCATACTGGCGCTCGCCGACCCTTTCGACGGGGACGGCGACGGAATCAGCGGCCGGCCCAGTTGGGTGATGCCGCCGGGCTGGGTGCCCTCGAGTGAGCCCGGTGCCGAAGCGGGACTACGGGTCGGGCGATTCAGCCGAAAGGCCCAGGTCTCGACCCTGTTGCAGCAAGTCGTCGAGGCATACCACCAGGACATCGGGATTACGTCGGACTTCCTTCCGGTCGAGAACACCAACCCGCAAGTCAGTCGCGCCATCGAAGGGGCGGACCGGGTGGCGGACCCGGAGATCCCGGCCGCCGCCATCCGAGCGGTGCTGGCCTATGTCAGAACGCTCGCTCCCCCGGCACCCGGCGCCGAAACCGCCGAGCGCCAACGCGGCCGCGCGGTGTTCGATTCGATCGGATGCGCGCGGTGCCACGTGCCCCTCTTGACGACCGGACCCAGTTCGATTGCGGCGCTCGCCAACCGGCCGGCGCGCCTGTACTCCGACCTGTTGCTGCACGACATGGGACCGGGTCTCGCCGACAACCGGCCGGACGGGAGCGCGTCGGGCGGCGAATGGCGAACGGCGCCGCTCTGGGGCCTCAGGCTCATGCGGCGGTTCCTGAACGGCGACGCGTTTCTGTTGCACGACGGACGAGCCCGCAGCGTGGAGGAGGCGATCCTGTTCCACGGCGGCGAGGCGCAAGGCTCACGCGATCGCTTCGCCAGCCTTCCCGATCGAGATCGAGCGGCGCTGCTCGACTTCGTGGAGTCCCGCTGATGCGTCGGCGCCAGTTCGTGGAGCTTACCGCGAGCGTCGTTGGAGCCGCCGCGCTCACGGGGTGCGCGGCGTTTGTGGCCACGCCGGTGACGCCGGTCAACGGCGAGATCAAGTTGCCCTTGCGTAACTACCCGCAACTCGAGCAGCCGGGCGGCTTTCTCAGGCTCCGCCCCGCCGGTTCAGGATCTATGATTTACGTGGTTGCCGCGGGCCCAGGGCGGTACGCGGCCCTCTCCTCGGTCTGCACCCACCTCCAATGCACGGTTACCGTGGAGGGCTCGCAGATCCGATGTCCCTGCCACGGGTCCACGTTCGATCGAGAGGGCAATGTGCTGCAGGGTCCGGCCACGCAGCCGCTCGCGCGCTACGCCACCAGGGTGACGGCCGAGGGGGAATTGGTGATCCGGTACGTGGAGGCGCCATGAAGTCTTGCCGCTCGTGGCCCCGGGGCGCCGCGGCGTTCGGGATGCTCCTCGCCCTCGTGCCGGACCCGGCAGCCGGGCAGGACACCACCCGGGTGGGTCAACGACGGCCGTTCGTCGAAGGCGGGCAGTACGATCGTCCCTATCTCACGCGCCTCATGGGTCGCACGGCGGTGGGCGGATACGCCGAGGCGCATGCCCGCTGGGAGCGCTCGGACGGCGTGACGCAGGAGGCGGGGTTTTCCGCCAAACGCTGGAACCTGTTCACCGCCACGCAGGTGAGCGATTTCGTGCGGATCGGCGCGGAACTCGAGTTCGAAGACGGCACCGAGGAGATCCGCCTGGAGTACGCGGCGATGGACGTTGGGATTCATCCGGCGTTCTCGCTCCGGGCGGGCATGCTCCTTTCCCCCCTCGGCAAGTTCAATCTGGCGCACGACAGTCCCCGGAACGAGTTCACTGACCGGCCGCTGGTTGCGACCGACCTGCTCGGCGTCGCGTTGTCGGAGCCGGGGCTCGGCGCGTTCGGTCTGCTCGGTCTGGGCGGGTCGGCTCGCGTGACCTACGAGCTGTACGCGGTCAACGGCTTCGACGAGGCGTTGATTTACGACTCGGGTGTGGGTACCCGCATTCCCCTGGGGCGGGACAACGTGAACGACAATAACGCTTCACCGGCCCTGGTGGGTCGCGTCACGTACAGCCCGCGGGTGGGATACGAGATCGGTGTGTCAGGTCATCGAGGCGCGTGGAACCGATTCTCCATTGACGGCAACCCCGTGGACGTTCGGCGCAACCTCACCATCTGGGTGCTGGACGGCGAGGCCAACGTGGCGGGCGTGCGGCTGCAGGGCGAGGTCGCGCTCGCCGGGGTTGACGTGCCGCCGGCGCTGCGGGGGATCTACGCCGGACGGCAGCGTGGGGTGTACCTCCAGGCGTTGCGCTCGTTCGGGGCGGGCTGGGTGCGCACCATGCCGAACTCCCACTTCGCGGTCGCGGCGCGGCTCGACCTGGTAGACTTCGACGCCGACGTCTCGGGCGACAATGTGCTGCGCGGCAGTGCGGGGCTCAACTTTCGGCCGACGCAGGACACGGTGTTGAAGCTCAACTACGTCCGCGGTGCACGGCGCGACCGGTTCAACAATCGGACGGACGAGGCCGCGGTGCTGTTCTCGGTGGCGACCTACTTTTGAAGCGGTGACCGCCTTGAAGGAAGCGCGAGCGTGAGGGGTGAGGGGTGAGGGTCCCTCACCCCTTGCCCTCACCCCTCTGGCGCATCAGCAGGCGTAATACAGGAAGAACTCCCACGGGTGCGGTCTCAGCGACACCTGCTCCAG
>CAZVKD010000110.1:0-9467 GCA_964627675.1 uncultured Gemmatimonadaceae bacterium | reverse complement strand
TGGTCGCGCCCGTTGTTGAACCAGTCTTGGGCGCCGGGGCGCTCTTCGGCGTCTCGCGCTGCGGCGGCGAGACGGCGGGCAGCGGGCCGGGCCCGGACCGCCAAGTCGGCCACGCTGAGGTCGAGCAGCAGCTGCTCGGACTCGGGGTTCCAGGCGGCCTCCCCGTCCATCACCACCACTCGGTCTCCGTCGGCGGTGATCCGGACCTCGGACAGCGGCTTGCCCTCCGGCAGCTGGCGGCGCAGGGCTCGGAGCGATCGGCGGATGCGTTGGGGCCGGACCCTGGCGAGCGTCAAAGCCTTCGCCACGCGCAGCAACACCAGGTCCTGGAAGCTGAACAGGTACAGACGGCGGGGGCCTCGGGACGGCGCAAGGAACCCGCTCCGGGCCAGGCTGCGCACCTGGGCGGGCGTCAGGTCGAGCAGGCGGGCGACGTCTCTGGTGGTGTAGCCGGTCATCGGAGCAGCGGGCGAACGGCGCCGGCCGGTCTCGGGACGGCCAGCGTCAGCCGGCGCTGACCTTTCGCTTCGGGGGAGCGGCTCGTTTCGCGGCCGCGCTCTCGGCCCGCCTGGCGGGCTTGCGTCCCGCGGCCGCGGCGGTCTTGCCCTTCGCCAGGCTCGCCTTGAGCGCCTCCATCAGATCAATGATCTGGGTCTTGGGCGCTTCGGCCGGTTCCTCGGTGATCTCCTGGCCCTCCACCTTGCGCTCGATTTGCTGCTGCATCCGGATGCGCACGTTGTCCTTGTATGCCTCCGGATGGAACTCATCGATCTTGAGCTGATCAATGAGCTGGACCGCCAGGGTCAGCTCGTTCTTCTTGATCTCGGTGTCGCCGATCGGCACGTCCGTGGCCGGGCGCACCTCGTCGTGGTAATGCAACTGCTCCATGACCAGCCGGCCGTCCTGGGGGCGCACCAGCACCAAGTACTGCTTCCCGCGGGCGGCGTATTGGCCAACGGCCGCGCGCCCGGTTTCATCCAGCGCGGCGGCCAGGAGCTTGTAGGCGCGCTCGCCACCCTTGTCCGGCCCCAGGTAGTACACCTTGTCCACGAACACGCGGTCCACCTTCTTGAGCGGCACGAACTCCATCACGTCAATGCGCTCGGTCTTCTGCTCCAGCAGCGCTTTGTACTCCTCCTCGGTAAACTGCACGTAGCGGCCCTTCTCGAACTCGTATCCGCGGACGCGGTCGTCGTTCTCGACCTTTTCACCGTCCTTGGAGCAGACGTATTGCTGCTTCAGGCGGGAGCCGCATTTCTTGTGGAGCCAGTTGAAGGCGATGGCCGCCTTGCTTTCGCTGGCGGAATACAGCTGAACCGGCAGGGAAACCAGCCCGAACGAAACGGTGGCCGAGGCGATGGGGCGAGCGGGCATACCATCGCCATGATAGCAACGACCGGGTCCTTCAGGCAAGCGATCAGCGGCCAACCATCGGTGCTCAGGGCGGCCCGCGACCCACTCGGAACACCTTGCCAGACGCACACTTAGGTGAGCAGCGCCTCGATCGGCTTCGTAGCGCGCCAACAGCGGCGGCGGTAACGTTAGAGGCCCCGTCACCTGCCGGTTGCTGAAGGCTGACTTCGCATATGGTTCGCCCTTCCAAACCTCCCTCGGACCTCCTTGCTCGCTATCGAGAGAAGCGCCGGTTCGAAGGAACCCCGGAGCCTGCGGGTGCGGTCGCACCCCTGCCGCCCACGGGGGGACTGTTCGTGGTACACAAGCACGCGGCCACTCGGCTGCACTATGACCTGCGGCTCGAGATGGAAGGGGTGCTGCGGTCATGGGCGGTGCCCAAAGGCCCCTCGCGGAATCCGCAGGACAAGCGACTGGCCGTCCACGTGGAGGATCATCCCATCGAGTACGGCGACTTCGAGGGCCTGATCCCGGAGGGGAATTACGGCGCCGGGGCCGTGATCGTATGGGACCGAGGCGCGTGGGAACCGCTGGAAGATCCCGTCGAGGGGCTCAAGCGGGGCAAGCTCCTGTTCAATCTCAAGGGCTACAAGCTGCGCGGGCGCTGGACGCTGGTGAAGATCAAGAGCCAGAAGCGAGAGAA
Source organism: uncultured Gemmatimonadaceae bacterium (assembly GCA_964627675.1). Classification (GTDB taxonomy): domain Bacteria; phylum Gemmatimonadota; class Gemmatimonadetes; order Gemmatimonadales; family GWC2-71-9; genus JACQHC01. The sequence goes on along the minus strand of CAZVKD010000110.1, from coordinate 7,411 downwards.
CACGGGCAAGGAATGGCTGCTCATCAAGGAGCGCGACGGCTACGTCTCGACCAACGGTGACGCGTTCGAGCAGGGCTCGGTGCTGTCCGGCCTCACGGTCGAGGAGCTTGCGGAAGGAAAGAGCCGCGCCGCCGCCCTCCGGAGGAGCCTCCAGAAGCGCAACGTGCCGGAGCGGATCGTGCGGGCCGGGGACGTGAAGCCCATGCTGGCCGAAGCGCGCGAGGAACCGTTCAGTCGGCCGGGCTGGGTGTACGAGATCAAGTACGACGGATACCGAATCCTGGCTGAGCGATGGAAGGGGGAGGCGCAGCTGGTCACGCGCAACGGCAACGACGCCACCGGCGCGTTTCCGGAGGTGGCGCGGGCGCTGAAGGCGTTGCCCTGCGACCACGTGGTGCTGGATGGCGAGGTGGTGGTCCTGGATGACGAGGGGCGGCCGTCGTTCGATCGGATGCAGCGCCGAGGGCGACTGACTCGCGGGCCCGAGATTCGCCGGCTGGCCATCGAGCTGCCGGCGACGTACTTCGCCTTCGACCTGCTGGCGTTCGAGGGCCTGGACTTGCGAGGCCTGCCGCTGGTGGAGCGAAAGGCGATGCTGAAGGAGATCCTCCCCGCCGCGGGCGCCCTCAAGTACTCGGACCACGTGGAAGAGCAGGGCGAAGCGTTCTATGCCGGCGCCGTGGGGCTTCGGCTCGAGGGCATCGTGGCCAAGAAGGCCGATTCGCCCTATCGCTCCGGTCGCTCGGCGGACTGGCAGAAGATCCGCGCCGAGAAAACCGGTGATTTCGTGGTGGTGGGATTCACCCGCGCCAGGGGATCGCGCGGCGGGTTCGGGGCGCTGCAGGTGGCGGACGTTGTTGCCGGCAAGCTGGTGTACGCCGGCCGCGTGGGGAGCGGGTTCACCACGGATCAGCTCGAGCCCATTCGAGCGATGCTGGAGCAGACGACGCGGGTCGGAGCGCCGTGCGAGGGGCCCGCGCCGGCGGATCGGGAAACGACGTGGGTGAACCCGCGCGTGGTGTGCGAGGTCAGGTTCAAGGAATGGACCGCGCAGGGACTCCTGCGCCAGCCGGTGTTTCTGCGGTTTCGAAGCGACAAGGCACCCGAAGACTGCGTGAGACAGGGACGGCTCCAGACGATCGAAGGCGATCGGGGCCGATCACGGGCGATCAGGGACGCTCGAGGGCGATCGCCGGCGATCGAGGGCCCGCAGGGGCGATCGAGGGGGGGCCGAGGCACGATCGCCTCCCATCGCTCCCGATCGCCCCTGATCTCCCAGCCGTCCAACGCTCCGCCGGCCGACGAGGTGAAACTCTCCAACCTCGACAAGGTCTTCTGGCCCGGCGAGGGCTACACCAAGGGCGACCTCATTGCCTACTACCGTGTCATCTCCCCCTGGCTCTTGCCCTATCTCAGAGATCGGCCGCTGGTGCTCACGCGGTATCCCGACGGCATCTCGGGGAAGTCCTTCTTTCAGAAGGACGCGCCGGGGTTCGTGCCGGAATGGCTTCGGACGGAGCGGATGTGGAGCGCGCAGTCGCAACGGGAGTTGGACTACTTCGTGTGCGACCACGAGGCGGCGCTGACCTACATCGCGAACCTGGGGGCGATTCCACTGCACATCTGGGCCAGCCGGATCGGGACCCTGGAGCAGCCGGATTGGTGCATTCTGGATCTGGATCCCAAGGCGGCCCCGTTCGCGCACGTGATTGAGGTGGCGCTCGCGATCAAGCGACTGTGCGACGAGATCGAGCTGCCGTGCTTCATCAAGACCAGCGGTTCCACCGGGCTCCACGTGCTGTTGCCCATGGGGCGCCAGCTCACCTACGACCAGTCGCGCGCCTTCGGGCAGGTGCTGGCGCGCGTGGTGGCTCAGGCCCACCGGGACATCGCCACCGTCACCCGCAACCCCGACCGGCGGGAGGGGAAGGTCTACCTTGATTTCGTCCAGAATGGGCACGGGCGCCTGCTCGCGGCCCCCTTCAGCGTGCGGCCGCTGCCGGGCGCGCCGGTCTCGATGCCGCTCAGGTGGAGCGAGGTGAACGACAAGCTCCGGTTGGCCGCGTTCACCATCAAGACGGCGCCGGCCCGGATGAAGCGGCTGAAGCGGGATCCGTTGCTTCCCGTATTGGAGGAGCAGCCTGATCTCCACGCGGTGCTTGAGCGGCTGCATGCGAAGCTGGATCGGCCGGGGCGGTAGCGAGCGGGGTCTTGCGCCAAGGCTGGTGTCCCGGCGCCGCTCTTCGGGTGGCGCCGATCAGGCGCCGATGCAGTAACGTTGATGGTGGACCGGCGCGCACGCGGAGCGGGCAACGGTCACGTCCCGAGCAAGGTGGTCGCCATGTCCCGTGGCACGTTCCTCATCCTGGTGGGTCCCGAGTACGAGGACCTCGAAGTCTGGTATCCCAAGCTCCGGCTGGAGGAGGCGGGGTACGATACCGTGCTCGCCGGGATCGGCGAGGCGTCGTACCGTGGCAAGCACGGGTATCCCTGCCCGGTGGACGCGCACGTGCGGGACGTTCCCGCCGATGGGCTCGTGGGGCTGCTGGCGCCGGGCGGCTGGGCGCCGGACAAAATTCGCCGTGACGGCTTCGCGCTCCAGCGCGTCCGCGAGGTGCACGAGGCGGGGAACATCGTGGCGACGATTTGCCACGGACCGTGGGTCTTGATCAGCGCCGGGATCGTGCGCGGGCGCCGCATGACGTCCACGGTGGGGATCCGTGACGATCTGGTCAACGCGGGGGCGATGTGGGTGGACCAGCCCGTCGTGGTGGATGGCAACATCATCAGCTCGCGGGTGCCGAAGGACCTCCCCCGGTTCGGCGCCGAATTGGTCGCGCTGCTGGATGCCCGCCAGCGCGGGACGGCCGGCCAGCTCCAGCCCGCCACGAGCGGGGCGGTGGCGGGCTCCTGACCGGTCGCGGAAACGCGGTGCGCCGTGCCGGGGTGCTGCCGTTGACCAAATCCGATCTCATCGCGCCGGCCGTCACGGCGCACCTCGAGGCGCTCGTGCCCCCGCGCCCCGCCGAGCTTCAGGCCATGGAAGCGCTGGCGGCGCGGTCGGACTTCCCGATTATCGGACCCGCAGCCGGGTACTTCTGCTACCTGCTCGCGCGTCTCTGCGGCGCGCGCGCCGTGTTCGAGTTGGGCTCCGGGTTTGGCTACTCCACGGCCTGGTTCGCGCGCGCGGTCCAGGAGAACGGCGGCGGCACCGTCCATCACACGGTGTGGGACGCCGACCTGTCGGCGAGGGCCCGCACGCATCTCGAGCGTTTGGGTCTGGGAGCGCTGGTGCGCTACACCGTGGGCGAGTCGGTGGAGGCGCTGCGCCGGGCCGCGGGTCCGTTCGACCTCATTTTCAACGACATTGACAAGGCCGGCTATCCCGGCGCGCTCGGGGTGATTCGCGAGAAGCTCCGTCCGGGCGGGGTGATGATCGCCGACAACCTGCTGTGGCACGGGCGTGTCTTCGATCCGGCCGATCGCTCCGCGGACACCGAGGGCGTGCGGGCGTTCACCCGGCTCGTGGCCGAGGACCCCGGCTGGATCGCGAGCATCGTGCCGATTCGCGATGGGCTGCTGGTGGCGGTGAAGCGGTAGAGCGGGTTGCTTCGTATCGGGGCTCGCGTAGCTTCGAGCCCGGCGCCCGGCCGGCGCCGCATCCGTGGGACGGGAACGACCTGCACGACTTCAAGCTGATGTGTGACGACATCGAGGCGCTGGTCCGCCAACTGGCTGACATTAGCCGGGCCTGTGGCCGTCGCGCTCGCCGGCCGCCAGTGTTGGCGCGCCGGTCCTGACCGGGCTGCCGTAGCGTGGAGCCGCTCGGCGAAATCCCGCTGGCCGCCATCGAGGCCGCGCGGGCGCGTCTCGCCCCGGTGGTGGGAAGGACGCCGCTGGTGTGGCTCGACCTGGACGGTCCCGCCCAGGTCTATCTCAAGCTCGAGAACCTCCAGCCGATCGGCTCGTTCAAGGTGCGCGGAGCGGGGAACGCCATGCTCCTTGCGCCGCGCGACGCACTGCAAGTCGGCGTCTATACCGCGAGCGCGGGCAACATGGCGCAGGGTGTGGCCTGGCACGCCCGGCGACTCGGCGTTCCCGCCACCGCCATCGTCCCCGACAGCGCGCCGAAGACCAAGCTCGAGGCCCTCGAGCGCCTGGGCGCGAGGGCCATCCAGGTTCCGTTCGACCTTTGGTGGCGCGTCATCACGGATCACGACTATCCCGGCATGAACGGCCTGTTCATCCATCCGGTGGCGGATCGAGCGGTGGTCGCGGGGAACGGGACCATCGGCCTGGAGATCCTGGAGGACCTGCCCGACGTGGACGTGGTGGTGGTGCCGTTCGGGGGTGGGGGCCTGTCCTGCGGCATCGCGTGTGCCATCCGGGCTCTGGCGCCGCGCGTCAAGCTGTTGGCGTGCGAGGTCGAAACCGCGGCGCCCTTCGCCGCGTCGCTGGCGGCGGGCTCGCCGCAGACCATCGCCCACACGCCGAGCTTCGTGGACGGGATCGGAGGGCGGAGCATGCTGCCCGAGATGTGGCCCCTGGCGCAACGCGTGCTGGCGGGCTCCGTGGTGGTCTCGCTCCGCCAGGTGGCGGATGCCGCGCGGCTCCTGGTCGAGCGGGCGCACGTCGTGGCCGAGGGGGCGGGGGCGGCACCGGTCGCGGCGGCGCTCACCGGACGGGCGGGCGGCGGCAAGATCGTGTGTGTGGTGTCGGGCGGGAACATTGACCCGTCCAAGCTCGCGACGATCCTGGCGGGTGGAATCCCGTCGTAACGCCGGCCAAGGCGCTGCCGGCGCGTGTCCGCCTCCCGGGATCGCCGGCGTCTCTCGCGCGCGCTGGACAGCCGTGCGCGTCCCGGCGACCTTGGCGCCGAATCGGCACGGGTTCCTGACATGAAACCGAGCTTGCTCATTCTTGCGGTGTGGCTCGCTCTGGCGTCGCGAGCCGTGGCGCAAGGCGCGCCCTTGGACTTGCTGCTCAAGAACGGCCGCATCGCGGACGGCACCGGGAATCCGTGGTACCGCGGTGACGTGGGGATTCGCGGCGAGGAGATCGTGCGGATCGCGTATGCCATCACCGAGCCCGCGCGGCGAGTGGTGGACGTCGCGGGAGCTGTGATCGCACCCGGGTTCATTGACATCCACACGCACGCGCGCCGCGGGATCTTCGAGGTGCCCACCGCCGAGAACTACGTACGGCAGGGTGTCACCACGCTGATCGAGGGGCCGGACGGCGGCTCGCCGGTCCCCCTCGGCCCGTTCCTCGCGCGCCTGGACTCGCTGCCCAAGTCCGTGAACCTCGGGAGCTTCATCGGCCAGGGCTCGGTGCGATCGGCGGTGATCGGCGACGTGAATCGCCGGCCCACGCCGCAAGAGCTCGACCGGATGCGCGCACTGGTGGAGCAGGGCATGCGGGAAGGCGCGTTCGGGCTCAGCTCCGGGCTGTTCTACGTGCCGGGCACGTTCACCCCGACGGAGGAAGTGATCCAGCTGGCGACGGTGGCGGCGCGGTTCGGCGGGATCTACATCTCGCACATGCGGGATGAAGCCTCCGGCGTGGTGGAAAGCGTGAGAGAGACCATTCGCATCGGTGAGGACGGTGGGCTGCCCACGCAGGTGACCCATCACAAGGTCGTGGGTCCCGGGAACTGGGGACGAAGCGCCGAGACGTTGCGGCTGGTGGACGAGGCGCGGGCTCGCGGGGTGGATGCCACGATTGACCAGTACCCGTACACGGCGTCGAGCACGAGCATCCAGGCGGCCCTGCTCCCGGCGTGGGCCCAGGAAGGCCGCCGCGAGGACGTGCTGGGCCGCCTGAATGACCCGGCGACGCGGGCCAGGATCAAAGAGGAGACCGTCCGCATTCTCCGACTGGAGCGTGGCGGCGGCGATCCCAAGAACGTCGTGGTGGCGAGCTGCACCTGGGACAGCACGCTCGCCGGGAAGAACCTGGCCGACGTGGCGCGGCTCCGCGGTCTCGAGCCCACCCTCGAACACGCGGCCGAGGCCGCGTTCTGGATGGTCGAACGGGGCGGGTGCCAGGGGATCTTTCACGCGATCAACGAGGCCGACCTCGAACGTATTCTGCGACATCCCGCCACCATGATCGGCTCGGATGGCGAGATCCCCATCTTCGGTCGCGCCCATCCGCATCCGCGCAGCTACGGCACGTTCGCCCGCGTGCTCGGCGTGTACGTGCGGGAGCGGGGGACGCTCACGCTGGAGGAAGCGGTGCGGAAGATGTCGTCGTTCCCGGCGCAGCGGCTTGGCCTGTGGGATCGCGGCGTGTTGCGGCCGGGCATGAAAGCGGACCTTGCGGTGTTCGATCCGGCGCGGGTGCGGGACGCCGCCACCTTCGAGCGGCCGCACCAGTACGCCGAGGGGTTTTCCATGGTGATCGTCAACGGCGTCGTGGTATACGAAAACGGGGGGATGACGCGGGCGCGGCCGGGCAAGGTGCTGTACGGCCCAGGCGCGACCCGGTGACCCGTCCATGAGGCCAACGTCACCGACTCGGCGGGCGTTCGTGAAGTCCGGCATTGGGGCGGCCGTGGTCCTTTCCTGCGTTCGAACCAGGAGCGCACCGCAGGTGATCGTGGTGGGCGCGGGGGCGTTCGGTGGCTGGACGGCCCTGCACCTTCTTCGCCGGGGAGCCCGAGTGACGCTGCTCGATGCCTGGGGTCCGGCCAACGGGCTGGCCAGTTCGGGCGACGAGACCCGCGTGATTCGCGCGACCTACGGCCCCGACCGGCCGTACGTGGAACTGGTGGCCCGGGCCTTCGAGCTGTGGCGCGAATACGAGCGCCGCACGGGACGCAGGTTCCTCCACCCGATCGGCGTACTGTGGATGGTTGGGACCGATGGCGCCTACGAGCGCGCGGCGCTGCCGATCGTGCGGGACGCCGGGCTCCGGATCGAGGAATGGACCCTCGCCCAGGCGGCCGCGAGGTATCCCCAGATTGACTTCCAGGGCGTGAGCTGGGTCATCCATGAGCCGGACAGCGGCTATCTCGCGGCGCGACTGGCGTGCGAGTCGGTGCTCCAGACGTTTCTGGCTGAGGGCGGGCACTATCGCCGGGCCCGGGCCATGGTGGACGACGGCGCCGGCGACGTGCGGGGCGTGACCCTCGACGACGGTACCGTCCTGACGGCCGACCGCTACGTGTTCGCCTGCGGCCCGTGGCTTGCGAGCGTGTTGCCCCACGCGATCGGCCGCCGGATCCGCCCCACGCGCCAGGAGGTGTTCTTCTTTCGGCCGCCCTCCGGCGATGAGCGGTTCGGCGAGGATCGGCTTCCGGTCTGGATTGACAACGGGAGCCCGCTCTTCTACGGCATCCCGGGGAACCCCTCGCGCGGCTTCAAGTTGGCCGACGACGCCCGGGGGCCCGAGTTCGATCCGACTCGCG
>CAZVKD010000109.1:0-9522 GCA_964627675.1 uncultured Gemmatimonadaceae bacterium | reverse complement strand
CAACGGAGTGCGCGTCGCTGGCGCGCCGAGCAACCCCGTGGTGCTGGACAATGTGCGTGTGACGCGGAGCGCCGGCGCGGGGATCCAGCTTGATGACGAGACCATCATCCCGACGCGCGTGGTGGCTGACTCCAACGCGGGCGACGGGATACGGACTCAGTGGAACGGGAAGCTCGTCATCCCCGACGGCGACTTTAGCTACAACGGCGGGCACGGGTTCTTCGCCACGTCCAACGGATCAGACAGCGTCCAGATCGACGGTGGCAGGTTCTCGGGCAATGGAAAGTCCGGTATCAAGCTTTGCAGCGACGACGCCACGATCCGGAACGCGACGCTGACGCGGAATTTTGGGGCGGGCCTGGAGGTGTCGTTCGGTGAGTGTCCCAGCGGGGGCGGGACCACGCTCGTGAATTACCTCGTGGAAGGTGTGCGGGCCGATTCCAACGGGAACGGCATCACGTACCTGGCCGGCAACTCCATGCGCATCCGGAACAGTCGGTTCGTGGGCAACGTCGGAAGCGGACTGAACCTGAGCGGATTGGAGGAATTCTCCGGGAACCGCGTCAGGCTCAGCGGAACGTATCCGATTAGCGTCGGAGCGTACGGCCTTCAGGCCCTCGAAGACCAGAATGTGGACAGCATGTTAGGCAACGGGATCGATCAGATCCTGGTCCAGAGCGACGGGACCATCGGCAATCGGAACGTGACCATACGGCAGCGACTACCGTGGCGGGTTCAGGCGTTCGTGACCGTGGGAGGCGGCCGGACGCTGACCGTGGAGCCAGGCACGACGGTCCTCATGGACGGTGGCGGGGCAGGGCTATGGATCGGCGGCGGCCAGGGACAGGGACGCCTGCTCGCACAGGGTACGGCGACCAATCCCATTCGATTCATGGCCGTGAGTCCGAGCAACCGCTGGCACGTGCTGGTGATTAGCGACCAGTCTGATACCAGCAAGCTGCAGCACACCAGAATCGAGTACGGTGGGAACTCAGGGTGGCCGGGCGCGCTCACTATCAGCGACGCCGCCGGCCGGCCCGTGGTGCTCGATTCGGTGACGGTGCGGCAGTCGGCGGGAACTGGCATCAACGCGGCGAACATCATTGTCCGGGGCCCGCTCTACGCCGACAGCAACGGCGGGCGGGGGATGGAGCTGTACGGCCGGGATGTCACGCTGGCCGATTCCCGGTTCGTGGGCAACGGGAATGGCGGCCTGTGGAGCTCGAGCTCGGCCAAGAAGCTCACCGTCCGTCGCTCCACGATCTCCCGGAATGGCGGGGCGGGAGCCGTGCTCAACGGCGACAGCACAACGGTCGATAGCACCGTGATCCGACGCAATGGGAGCGGCATCGCGTTTTGCTGCGACGGAAACAACCCACTCCGTCCCCAGTTGCTGCGCAGCGTGGTGGATTCCAACACCGCGGGGGGCGTATCGACTTCCGGCTCCCAGAGCGGGATCATCCAGAATAACCAGATCGTCGCCAACGGCGGCGTCGGCCTGACCCATCACAACGGGGGCCTGGTGTCGGGTAACCGGGTCCGCGCCAACGGTCGCTCGATCAACGTGAATCCGGGCGGCATCGCCGCCATCACCGGCCAGAGCATCGACAGTCTGCTGGGGAACGTCGGGGACACGCTCACGGTGGAGTGTTGCTCCGGCGAGGAGGTGATTGCTAGCGACACGATTCGCACGCGGCCCGAGTTGCCGTGGCGAATTGACGTGCCACTGCGTTTTATCGACCGGACCGTGTGGAAGATCGAGCCTGGCTCCTCGGTATTCCTGAACGGCGGCCGGATCCTGATCGGCCAGAACCCGTCCTGCAACCCCTCCACGCAAGGCGCCGTGCTGCTGGCGCAGAGTGACGATGCCGCGCCCATCCGGTTCACCAGCCGCAACCAAACGAGCGGCGCGTGGAGCCAGATCCTGCTCGAGTGTTTGAGCGACACCACCAGGCTCCGTAACGTCGAGGTGGCGTACGCCGGCGCGGGGGGACAGCATGCCATCCGCGTCGCCGGGGGAACGGCGGGCGTCCCGATCATCCTGGACTCGGTCCGGGTGCGCCAGAGCGGCACCCATGGGCTGCTCATCCAACTCGGCAGTAAGGTCATAGTCCAGCGCTTCCTCGCCGCGGACTCCAACAACGGCGATGGCCTGTACCTCGAGCCGGACGGCATTGCGATCCCGGCAGGCCGGTTCGTGGGCAATGGCGGCCGCGGCGTGGCGGTATACGGCCGGCGGTTCTCGCTCACCGGAGCCCTGGTGCGCGGCAACGGGGGCCGGGGAATCGAGATCAATGCAGACAGCGCGACTCTCACCGGCATTCGGTCCGCGCGGAACCCGGTCGGCGTGGTGATTCAGGGCAGTCAGGGTCATCTGATCACTGGATCAACGCTGGATTCCAATGGGGGGGCCGGGTTGGAGGCTTTCGGCGGGCCGCTGCGGTTCACCAATAACGGCGTGTTCGACAATGCGGGCGACGGAGTGTTTGGGAACACCTACAGAACGTTCAGCGAGTTCAGCGGGAACACGATTTCGCGCAACGGCGGCTATCCGGTACAGATGGACGGCGGCTCGCTGGGGTCGTTCGCTGCGCAAGATCAGGCGGTGCTGCTCGGCAACGCGAAGGACACGCTGTGCCTCTGTCAGGGTCCGGTAGGCGTAGCCGTCGCGGGCGGCTCACCCTCGATCACGGCGCAACTGCCGTGGAAAAACCAGCTGAACTTGATCCTGGGCCTGGACTTGACGATGAACCCCGGCGCCACGCTGGTCATGGACAACGGCGCCAGCCTGTCGATCGGTACTTTAGCACCTGACCCCTCTTACAGCGGCCGCCTGCTGGCCCTGGGCACGGCGGCGAATCCCGTGCGCATTGTGGCGCGGGACTCCACCGCCGGGGGATTTCGGTTCCAGCTCGCCATCGGCAAGCAATCCGACTCCAGCATCCTCCGCCACGTGGAGATTGCCCATGGCGGGGGGGGCGGCTCCAATGCCCTCCATATCAGTGACCAGAACGGGTTCCCGATCCGCCTCGATACGGTCACCGTGCGCAAGAGCGCGGGTGGCGGAGCGGCCTTCCAGGGTGACGGGCCAGTCCGCGTCACGGGACTCCGAATCCTCGACAACATCCTGGACGGGGCCATTATTGCCGGGGGCAACGGTTTCACCATCAATGGGAGCCGGTTCGAGCGGAACGGCAATGCCGGTTTGCGGGTGACGGGGGGCATGAATCACGTGGTCACCGGCAGCATTCTGAGCGGCAACACGCTCTGGGGGCTGGCGAACGACACGGGGAGCCTGGTGAACGCGATGATGAACTGGTGGGGGGCCGCCTGCGGCCCCGTACACGCTTCCAATCCCGGTTGCGCCGGAACGAACCCCGTATCCGACAACGTGGATTTCAGCAGCCCACTCGCGGCGCCGCCGGCGATCCCCTAGCCATGCCCGCCACCGCCACGTGCCCCAACTGCAAGACGCCCATCCCCGGCGGGGCGCGGTTCTGCATGAGTTGCGGGCTCGACGTATCCGACCCGTCGGGCGGAACCACGGTCGTCTACGAGGAGCCCAAGGCCGACGACTTGCACCGGATGGTGTCGGAAGCCACCAAAGGGATCTACAAGATCGAACGCGAACTGGGACGTGGCGGCATGGCGGCCGTCTACCTCGCCACCGAGCTGGAGTTGCATCGCAAGGTGGCGATCAAGATCCTGCCGCCCGAGTTCGCCTTTGGCGAGGGCCTGGTCGAGCGGTTCCAGCGCGAGGCACGGACGGCGGCGCAGCTCGATCACCCGAACATCATCCCGATCTATCGCGTGGGAACGGCTGGGCGGCTGCTCTACTTCGCCATGAAATACGTGGAAGGCCGCTCGCTCGCCGACGTGCTGCGCGAGCGCAAGGCGCTGCCGATCCCCACCGTCACCGGCGTGCTGGAGGCCGTAGGCGCGGCCCTCGCCTACGCCCACAGCCGCGGCGTCGTGCACCGCGATATCAAGCCCGCCAACATCCTCATTGACCGGCAGGGCGTGGTGCTGGTGAGCGATTTCGGCATCGCGCGCGCAGCCTCGGATGACACCATCACGCAGTCCGGTGCGGTGGTGGGCACGCCGCAGTACATGAGCCCGGAGCAATGCGCCGGCAAGCGTGTGGGTCCGGCGTCGGACCAGTACTCGCTCGGCGTCGTCGGCTTCGAGATGCTCACGGGCCGGACGCCCTTCGACGCCGAGTCGGCGATCGCGCTGCTCCAACAACACATCTCGGCGCCTCCGCCAAAGCTCGGCCCGCTGCGCCAGGACGCGCCGGCCGACCTGGTCCGGGTCATCGAGCGCACTATGCGGAAGAAGCCGGAGGAGCGCTTCCCGTCGCTGACCGCGTTCACCGAAGCCATCGAGCTGATCCGCATCACCGGGCAGCATGCACCGGAAGGGCGAGCGCAGCTCAAGGCGCTGGCGGTGGGCAGCACGCTGTCAGGGCTCAAGGTCGTGACGCCCATCAGCGGGGCATCACGGCTGAAGCAACGAGCCCGGACCTTGCCGATCGCCGCCGGAGCGGCGCTGGTCGCCGCGGCGGTCGCGGGCGTGGTGATGATGAATCGTCCGGCCCCTCGAGGGGGCACGGAGGCGTCGGAAGGCCCGACCTCACCCCGGGCCGATAGCGCCGTCTCCGATTCCCAGCGGACCGACCTCGCCGCCGTTACGTCCACACCCGGCGGGGCGAGGGACTCCACGCCGAGCGAGCTGCCTCCCCCCCGGGCAGCTGAGGTGGCGGCACCCCAGCAGCAGGCCTCCACCCAGCGCCCGGGCACGATTCGGTTTACGGGCCTGCCGGCCGGTTCGAGCGTTCTGATCAACGGCAACCCACTCGCCGGGGGACGCGCCACGCTGGCGCCTGGCGAGCACCTCGTGGAAATCCGCGCGGCAGGCTACCAGCCGTTTTCACAGCGCGTCAGCCTTGCGGCGGGCGAGACACGAGAATTCAGCGCCGCGCTTGCCCCCCTTCCCGCCGAGCCCGGCTACCTGACCGTGGGGTCGGTCCCGGCGGGCGCCGTATTCGTCAACGATCGGAAGGTCGGTGACTCCCCGCTGCGGCAGCAGCAGGTCCCATCCGGCCGCATTCGCATCCGCATCGAAGCCGCCGACTACCTGCCGTTCGACAGCACCATCACGCTCGCCCCGGGTGACACCGTGAACCTCGGGATGAAGCGACTGGCCCCCCGGGGGAGCCCGTGACGCGCGCCGCAGCCCTCGCATGGATCCTCGCGCTCGCGCCGGCGACGGCGGGCGCGCAAGCAGCCGAGCAGTTGCTCGCACAAGGTCGCCGGGCGTTCGACAACCTGGACTTCGAGCAGGCCGCCCGCCTGTTCACCCGCGTGCTCGACGTGGCCGCGGGAGCAACGGCTTCGCAGCGAGACACGGCCCAGCTCTATCTGGGTGTGTCCTACGAATACGCGGGACAGCGGCCCAACGCGGTCTCGGCCTTCCGCGCGCTGGTCCGGTCCGGCCCCTGCGTGCCCACTCCGGAGCAGTACGGCGCGGGCGTGGCCGCGGCCTTCATCGAGGCGCAGGGCGGCGTCTTCGCGGTTGGGCCCTGCGAACTGCGGCGACAGGAAGCCACACGGGAAACCGGAGTCGTATTCCGCATCGCGGCCACGCGTCCCGCCCTCGTCCGCGCCTTGCTGGCCGACTCCACGAGCCGGACCGTGGCCGACCTCGGCGAGGTGGAGGCCTCGGGCGTTACCACGCTCAGATGGCTCGACCTCCCGAACCCCTCCGATCTGCCGCAGAACCCGACGCGGCACCAACTGGTCCTGCGCGCCCGGGCAACGCAGGGCGGCGAGACGGATGAGCGGGTCATCCCGATCATGCTGTCGGTCCCCGCGGTGGACACGCTGACACTACCGCCGCCGCCTGCCGCAACCGACTTCCGGCCGGAGCAACGACCCCTCGGCCCTGCGCTCGGCGACCTGGGCAAGGGGCTGGGTGTGGCTGCCGCGACGGTCGCGGCGGCGTCGGTGCTCGCCTACCAGTCGCTCGAAGGTGAAGCCGTCAAGGCGATGGGCGTGGGCGGCGTCATCGGGCTGGCGGGCTTCGTGGCGTTCGTCACCGGATCCGGCAGGCGGACCATCGCGGAGAACCGCGACTATAACGCCGCGCTCACGCGGGCGTGGGAATCCCGGCGCGACAGCGTAACCACCGTGAACCGCTCTCTCCGGGCCAGCCGACCCATCGTGATCGAGCCAATGGAGCGCCGATGACGCGCGTGCTCGCGCTTGTCCTGGCATCGTTGCTCGTCACGCGGCCCGCCACGGGACAAGTGATGCTGCAGCTGAACGCGGGCTACCTCGACCGCCGTCTCAGCGAGGGTGCCGCGCTGGAGCAGCAGGCCGGCCCCGTAGGCGGCGGTGGAATCACCATTGCCGCCGGCCCGCTCGCGTTCTCACTCGCCGCCGCCGGCGGAAAGCTGCGAGCGCCATCGGATCGCCTCACCGAAGACGCGGACTACGGCCGGATCAGCGGCGAACTCACGGTGCCCCTGGCCCCGGCGGTGTCGGCGTCCGCGGAGGTCATTGCCTCCGTGTTCGTGACGCGGATCGGCGCGCAGCGCTGGATCGCCCCCCGTTTGAGTCTCGAGCTGCGCGCCCCGTTCACGAGCATACCCGCCGCAGCCTATCTCGCCGGCTCCGCCATTTTGGGTCCGACCACCAACGCCACGACGCCTCCCAAGGGAGGATTGGCGATTCGCGCCGGTGTCGCGGGTCACCCGCCCGTCGCCCCGTTCCTCGAGTACCGGCTCGAACGCTGGTCGTTCGCGGACCCCACCACTCGCCGGGAGCAGCGCGGCGAGATCATGGCTGGCCTGCGATTCAGCGCCGGCCCTCGCGGCGGAGCAGCTCGGTCCCGTAACGAGCAGTAACCCCTATCGACAAGCGCCTCAACGGGTTGTACTGTTGCGAGTGATGGCTCACACCCCGCCCCCTGAGCGGGCCCCGAGCCCACCCCGTCCGAGGCGCGACCCCCAGGCCACGCGCGATCGCTTGGTGCGTGCGGCGCTCGAGTTGTTCACCACCCAGGGCTATCACTCGACGACCACACCCGAGATCGCCCAAAAGGCCGCCGTAGCCGAAGGCACGATCTACCGGCACTTCGACTCGAAGGAGCACTTGCTGAACGAGATCTACCGGGCCGGCGTCAGGCTATTCGCGGGCACGGTGAAAGAGTCCCCGCCAACGCTCCAGTGCCGCGAACGGCTCGAGCGCATCGCGGCCACGTGGCGCGAGGTGGCGGTACGCAATCCCGCGGTCGTGCAACTCGTCTTCATGAGCCGCATCGGCTCGCTCCTCGACCAGAAAAGCCGGGATATCGCGCGCGACTTCCGAGCCGAGGTCGAAAAGGTGATCGCCTCGGGCAAGGCGGCAGGCGAGGTGCGACCCGGGTCGGTTGAGGTGTGGGCGGACGTCTGGCTGGAACTCGTGGGGCTCACCCTCGAGAGAGTGGCGAGCCGCGACTGGACTCCGGACCACGCCGGCGTGCAGCTCGTAACCGAGGCGGCGTGGCGGGCGATGGGCCTTAGCGGCCCGGCGTCACCACCGCCTCCAACAGTAACGCCCCCGCCGGATCCACCATCACCGAGACCGGCGTAGCGTCCACCGCGCGTTCGATCACTTCCTGGCGAGCGGAGACCGGCACCACGAAATCCACGCGCTCACCCCCGGCAAGCTCCACTCGCACGGGGAGCGCGATCTCGTACACGCCCCAGGCCGCTGGTTGAGTTTGCCGAATCTCCAACACGAGCCGGCCCTCCCGATGTCGCCAGGCAATCGCGAGCTGGGGGTAGCCCGGCTGCAAGAGCCACTGCCGGAAAAAGACGTCCAGCGGCTTCTCCGAGTAGCGCTCCATGATTTCGGCGAAGTCGGACGAGAGCGCCGTCGCGTGCCGCAGCGCCCGGTAGTACGTTCGCAGGCCGTCGAAAAAGGCCGAGTCGCCCATTTCCCCCCTGAGCATGTGCAGAATCCACGCCCCCTTTGAGTAGTTGTTGGCGTTGAGCAGCCCCAACGGCTCAGTCACGGCGGTGTCAATGACGGGACGATGGACGTCGTCCGACGCCAGGTACACCCGCCGTTTCGCCTCCAGCGAGGCTCGGAACGCCGACACCTCGGTGGATCGCTCGAAGAACAGCGGCTCCAGGTAGCTGGCGAACCCTTCCGAGAGCCAGAGATGATGCCAGTCGCGCTCGGTCACGGCGTCGCCGAACCATTGATGGGCGATCTCGTGCGCCACGGTGCTCTCGGTCAATGAGCGCTGCGCAAGCGCGCGTTCGGCGTAGAAGATGGCGGAGCTGTTCTCCATGCCTCCGAAGCGCGTGGAGGCCTGCACGTGGGCCAGCTTCTCGTAGGGGAACGGCCCGATCATGCTGGTGAAGGTCTCGACCATCTCAGCCGCGCGGCGGAAGGGAACCTCCACGGCAAACGCGGAATCCGCACGGAACGTCCACAGGGACTGCTCCACTCCCCCCGTCGCGCCGAGCGCGGTGCGGGCGAACGGCCCCGCGCCAATGACCATCGTATAGGTCGGAATAGGGTAGCGCGTTGCCCAGTGCCAGGTCGTTCGCCCGCTTCCGTCCCCCAGCGTATCCGTTCGAGCCAGCGCCCCGTTGGCGACCACCTGCCAGCCCGGCGGGACAGTGACGTCGAAGGAAACCGTGGCCTTGTCCGAGGGATGATCCTCCGAGGGAAACCAGAAACGCGCGCGGCTGGGCCAGTTATCCGCGAACGCCGTTCGCTCGCCATGCGCGTTGTCCTGTATGACCAAGCCGTCTCTTGGCCGCCCGTGATAGCTGATCACCACCGCCAGCGTGTCCCCCGGCTCCCCCCAGTGCGGAATCCGGAGTTCCCAGCCTTCCGGTCCTTTCGCCCTCCAGCGTCCCGCCCCGCGCTGGCGCACCACCCCGTCCACCATCACGGAGTCCACCACCAAGACACTGTCGAAATCGAGCACCAGCGGCCCGCGGCCGCCGCGCACCACGTATCGGATCGTCGCGCTGGCCCGGATCTCGCGTCCTGTGGCTGGAAGGTCCACGGCGAGGTGGTAGTGCAGAATGTCCTGGTCTGGGCGAACCCGATCGTCCATGACCGCGAGCGCGCTCGCGACCTGCAGCAAGAGAAGCGGACCCACCATCGTCGTGCGCGAACCCCTGGCCCGTTCAGCGTGGGCCCTGATACGTCACTCGGAAGATCCTGCCGCCCGTGTCATCGGAAATGAGCAGCGCGCCGTCTGGCGCCACCAGAACGTCAACCGGACGACCCCAGGCTTCGCCGACCCCGTAGCTGAGCGGGCGACGGCCTCCGGTGAGCCAGCCGCGCGCGAACACCTGGACCGCTCCGGCTGGCCTCCCATCCACCACATCCACCCGCACCACCTCGTAGCCGACCGGAACCGACCGATTCCACGAACCGTGCAGCGCAACGAAGAGGTCGCCGCGGAAATCGTCGGGGAACAAGGCCGGGGCGAAGGTGAGGGTTTGCTGCGGCG
>CAZVKD010000108.1:0-9562 GCA_964627675.1 uncultured Gemmatimonadaceae bacterium | reverse complement strand
GTCCTGGTCCAGCGCCAGTTGTGATACAGGTAGCTGTGTCCCAGCTCGTGCGCCAGCAGGCCAACCAGCATGGGCCAGGGGATCTCATCCCGCTTGCGCTTGCCGACGACGTAGTCCTGATCAATCTCGACGATCTTGGGAAACCGGGGGTCCACGCCGGAGACACCGGGTCGGAGCAGCGCGCGATACCCCCAGGGTCGGATGCGTGACACGAGCAGCAGTCGGCGCACGCGGGTGAGCGCTTCCGGAATGAGGTCCTGGCCGGTGGCATCGGCGCCACACCAGGGACAAGCGTTCATCCAGTCGTCCACGCCGCGGCCGCAATGCGGGCAGTCGCCCTCGAACTGTTGGTCCTCGCTCCAGGTTTGTTCCCGGCCGCACCATGGGCAGTAGGGCATGGGATACTCGACGCCGCCGCCACAGCCCCAATCGCATCGCGCGTGAAAGGTGAACCCCTTGGGCGCCTTGAGCGGCGATTCCGAGGAGTAGCCTTCTTCGTAGATCCGCGCGCCGCACCAGGGACAGTACGAGAACCGGTCCGACACCACCCAACCGCAACGGTAACACTCGGCGCCCGTCTCCCGTCCCGTGTCGGGCCAGACCTGCTTGCGCGCGCAACTGGGACAGAAGCGCCAATAGCGGCGAAGCTCGTACCCACAGGCGCACCGCAGTTCCGGCTTCGGAGCCGCCGACCGCCGCCGCTTACGCGTCGCGCTCATATCGCCGGAGGGCGTGGTTCACGATGCGCTCGACGAACGCCGCGTAGTCCATGCCGGCCTTTTCGGCGGCGTTCGCCATGTCGTGTCCGTAACTGATGAACGGGTTGGCGTTGGCCTCGATGACGGCGATGTCGCCGTCTGGGGTGAGACGGACGTCGAGCCGCGCGTAATCGCGGAGCCACAAGGCGCGGTAGGCTGTGCGGCAGATATCGGCCAGGCGCGCCCGCGCCGCCCGGGCGATCGGCCGGGCGAAGATGTTGCGAATGCCTTTCCGCTCGCGGTATGCCACATCCCACTTCGCCAGGCGCGTGGCAATGCGCTCCTCCGGCCTGGTCCGGCGCTTGTCGAACACCATCTCCACGATCGGCAAGATCTCCAAGTCGTCGCCGTTACCAAGAATCCCCACGTACAGCTCGCGCCCCTCGACGAACTCCTCTGCGATCGCTGCTTGGGCGAAACGCTCATGCACGAAGGCCACCCGCTGGGCCAGTTCGGACAGGTCCCAGACGATGGACGCGCCGGAGATACCGAGAGACGCGTCCTCTTGGAGGGGCTTTACAATCAAAGGGAACTGGAGATCGGGGGCATGCCTGACCCGCTCGCCGGGACGATAGGTGGCGAAGCCCGGGACCGTGATGCCGTGGAATGCCAGAATCTTCTTGCTCATGGCCTTGTTACGCGTGGTGAGCAAGGCAATCGGGGGCGACCCCGTGTACCGATATCCCTCCGCCTCGAACAGGGCCGGAAACAGGTAGTCGAGACCGGGGTCGTCGTGGTAGCCCTCCGCGCAGTTGAACACCAACTCCGGCTCGACGGCCCGCAGCCGCTCGAGCAGGTGCGGCAGATCATTTCGAACGCCGACCAGGCGCACGTCGTGGCCACTGGCGGTGAGCGCCGCCATGACCTCATACTCCGCCTCTTCCACTCCTGCGTCGGCCTGGCGCACGAAATCCTCGTGCTCCCAGCCGGCGTAGGGTGTGTCGAACACCACGGCGATCTTCACGTCCCGCCCTGGCAACGAAAACAGAACGTCGTGGCCCGCCCGTCAATGGCGTGGGTGGTGACGAGCCGCGTGCCGCAGCGCCGGCACGGCTTCCCGCCGCGCCCGTACACCGCGAGGGAGTGCTGATGCTCGCCGGGCTCTCCCCTGCCCGTGCGGTAGTCGCGCAGCGTCGTGCCTTTGTGGTCCAACGCGTCGTTCAACACGTCCCGAACGGCAAGGTACAGCCGGCGGACCGCCGACGGCGGCAGGCGGTCGGCGGCCACCGAAGGGTCCACCCTTGCCCAAAACAAGGCTTCGTTCGCGTAGATGTTGCCCACGCCGGCCAAGCGTTTCTGGTCCATGAGGACCTTCTTGATCGCCTGGCGGGTCTTCCCCAGCGCCGCCGCGAAGCGCGCGGCGTCGAAGTCCGCCGCCAGCGGCTCCGGTCCCATCCGCGACGTGTAGCGCTCCCATCCGGCTGCGTCCAACAGCCACACCGTTCCCAGCCGGCGCATATCGCGGTAGACGAACCAGCCGCCTCCGCGGAGCGCCGCCTCCAGCACCGCATATCGGCGTGCGCCGGGCGGCGGGCGCCGCCGGTAGATCACCGGCGAGCCGGTCATGCCGGGTTGAATCACCATCCGGTGACCCGAGGCCAGGTGGAAGACGACATGCTTGGCCCGCCGGGTCAGGTCCAGGACGCGATTGCCGCGCAGCGTTGCGAGGAGGCGCCCTGCGCTAACCCGACGCAGCACGTCCGTGGCGTAGAGTTTGGGTCGGCTCAGTGTCTGACCCACGAGCCCCGCTCGCAGCTCGCGGACGATGGTCTCGACTTCAGGCAGTTCCGGCACGTGCCGTCTCGCGCCAGCCGATATCCCGGCGGAGGGTCCGGCCGCTGAAGGTGATGGCGTCGGCGAGGCATCGGCTGCGTTCGGCCGCCGTTCGCACGTCAGGCCCGAGCCCCGTGGCGCACAGGACCCGCCCACCGGCCACCCGCAGCGTGCCGTCGGGGTCGCGCGCGGTCCCGGCATGGAACAGCAGGGTATCGGCCGGGAGCGCTTCGGGAAGCGAAATCGCCGCTCCCTTGACGGGCGCCTCCGGGTAGCCGCGCGCCGCCAGGACGGTGGTCACCGCCGCCCGAGCGTGCCGCAAGCGTTTCGGGGGTCGCCAGGCTTCGCGGGCCGCAATGCTCCAGCAGTGAGCGGAGAGATCCTCGTCCAGGGCGGGCAAGACGACCTGGGTTTCGGGGTCGCCGAAGCGGCAGTTGAACTCGAGCACGTAAGGGGCGCCGGTGGGACTCACCATCAGGCCAGCGTACAGCAGTCCGCGGTAGGGAGCCCCTGCCGCCGCCATGGCCGCGAGCGTCGGGCCGATGATCCGCTGCTCCACCCGGTCCAGCAACTCGTCGGTGGCGATCGAGACCGGGGTATACGCCCCCATGCCGCCCGTGTTGGGACCCGTGTCTCCCTCGCCCAGCCTCTTGTGGTCTTGTGAGGGCGGCAGCAGCATCCAACGTTCTCCATCCGTCAAGGCGAAGACGGACAGTTCCTCGCCTTCCAGGAATTGCTCCACCAGCACCTCGAGCCCCGCAGCGCCGAGCTTGCCGCCGAGCATCTCCTGGGCGAGGCGGGCGGCCTCCTCCCGCGTCTGACACACCACCGCGCCCTTGCCGGCGGCGAGGCCTGACGCCTTGACCACCAGAGGCTCTGCATGGGCGCGGATGTATCGCGCTGCTTCAGCGGCGGCGGTGAACGATCGGGCTCGGGCGGTTGGCACGCCGGCCTGGGCCATGAGCGATTTGGCGAATGCCTTGGACGCCTCGATCCGAGCGGCGGCGGCCGTGGGGCCGAAGGCGGCGATTCCATGAGCGGTGAGATGGTCCACCAGACCCGCCGCCAGCGGCGCCTCGGGGCCTACCACCACGAGATCGATACGGTTGGTGCGAATGACGTCCACGAGCGCTGGCGGGTCGTCCGGGGTCACCGGGAGGTTCGTGCCCACGGTGGCCGTGCCGGGGTTCCCCGGCGCACAAAAGACGGCGGTGGCTCGGGACAGCGCCCAGCACAGAGCGTGTTCCCGGCCGCCACCGCCGACTACCAGGACCCTCACCGCCGGGTGGCGTCCTTGAAGGCGTCGGTGAACGCGCGCGCCGCACGTCGGGCGGCGTCCGCCACCTCGCCCACCGTCTTCTTGGCTTCCGACGTGTAGTACGAGGCGGCCTCGCCGAACTCGTCGGCGATCTTCCTGTCTTGCGGGGACCCGCGACGTACGTACTCGCCGCCGAGGATTCGCTCGTAGGCTCCCGAGTCAATCCACCGCTTCAGCTCGGCGGCCCGCAGCGTGTTGAACGGATGAGTGGCGCCGAGCGTGTTGAGGATCTTGTAAATCGTATCGAGCGCACCGCCCTTCTCCTCGTACTCGGCGGCCTGCCGCATGAACGCGTCCAGGTCCAGTTCGGCGCCGGTGCCGCCGCCTGCCAGCTTCAGGAACACGCGCATGGAGGCGGTCGCGTCCTGGCTGGCGAGCATTCCGGCCCGGTCGGACGACAACTCGCTCTTCCGGTACCACTCGAGCAGCGCGAGCTTGATCGGTAGCAGTGCGATCCCCGCGAGAAACGGGAGATTCTGAAAGCCGAGCTCGAGCAGGAGGATCAGCACCGTGCGGTAAAGGGAGTGGCCGCTCATGACGTGCCCCAGCTCGTGGCCGATGAGCACGCGCAACTCGTCGGTGTCGAGCAGGCTCACCGCGCCCGAGTTGAGCACGATGAAGGGGCGGTCAACGCCGACGGCGCCGGCGTTCACCAACGGGGTTTGCGTGACGTACAACTCCGGAGGTTCGGGCCAATCCATGGTGGCAGCGGCCTCGACCATCAATTGGTGCAGCCTGGGGAACTGCGTGGGCCCGGCGCGGACCGCATTGGCCTGGAACAGCAACCGAATCCCCCGCTCACCGAACGTGCCCACGATCTTGCGAACGGCGTCGTCGAACCCGGGGATGGCCCGGAGCGCCTGGAGCGCGGCCCGGTCGGCTTGGTGCTCCCAGCTGATGGGCGCGATTTGTGTCAGGACCTTGCGCGGACGCTGAGCGGGCAGGCTGGTGGGGTCAGTCATGAGGTTCTCCGGCTGGGGAGTGGGACCGCTTGACTTACGGGGTGCCGTTCCCCGGGTTTCAGGCGCGCGCGGCCGCCTTTTTCAGCGCCTGCTCCAGATCCGCCTGCAAGTCCTCCACATCCTCGATCCCGACGGACAACCGCACCAGGCCGTCCGTCAGTCCCATCGCTTCACGCATGGCCCTGGGGACGCTCGCGTGCGTCATGGACGCCGGATGGCCAACCAGGCTCTCCACGCCGCCCAGCGACTCGGCGAGAGCGAAGATCCGGGTGTTCTCGACAAAGGCCCGGGCCCGTTCGGCTGATCCCAGGTCCAGCGAGATCATCCCGCCGAATCCAGTCATCTGGCGGCGCGCCAGTTCGTGTTGCGGGTGGTCCGGCAGGCCGGGGTAGTACACGCGCTCCACCGCGGGATGGCGGTCCAGCCACTCGGCAAGACACCGACCCGAGGCGTCATGCTGCCGCATCCGTTCCGCCAGCGTCTTGGTGCCTCGCAGGGCGAGCCAGCAGTCGAAGGGCCCGGGCACGCTGCCCGCCGCGTTTTGGAGGAACGCGAGCCGTTCGGCCACGTCATCGCGCGTGGTCACGATCGCTCCGCCCACCATGTCGCTATGGCCGTTCAGGTACTTGGTCGTGGAGTGGAGCGAAATGTTGGCGCCGAGCTCCAACGGTCGCTGAAACACGGGGGTGGCAAACGTGTTGTCCACCGCGAAGAGGAGATTGTGCGTCGCCGCTATGCGACCGATCGCTGCCAGGTCGGTGAGGCGCATCATGGGGTTGGATGGCGTCTCCACGAAGATTAGGCGCGTCGCCGGTGTGACGGCGGCGGCCACGGCCCCGGCGTTGCGCGTGTCCACGAAGGTGAACGAGAGGCCGAGGCGCTGAAACACATGGGTCATGAGCCGATGGGTCCCACCGTAGACGTTCTCGCCGCAGATCACGTGGTCGCCGGCGGAGAGCAGTTTCAGGATCGTGTCGGTCGCGGCGAGACCGGACGCGAAGGCAAAGCCGTGGGCGCCGCCTTCGAGCGCCGCGATATTGCGCTCGAGCGCGTCGCGCGTGGGGTTGCGGGTCCTGGCGTACTCGAACCCCTTGTGGCGGCCGAGGCCCTGCTGGACGTAGGTCGAGGTCTGGAAGATCGGCGTCATGATCGCGCCGGTCACCTCTTCGGGCGCCTGGCCGGCGTGCACGGCCCGGGTGGATAGTCGCAGCTGGAGGTCGTGGTCGGAAACGCGGGTCATACGCCGGGGCGGTGGGTGTGGCCCGGAACCTACACGCGGGGTTCGGGCCGCGGCAAGCGACCCGCGCGGGGCGAGAGCTGGGGCTGGCTCCGTCTTTCGAGCGGGGCTACGTTAGGGCTTCATGACACCGCCCGGGGACCATCGCTGCCTCGTGGTGGACGACGAGGCGGCGCTCCGTTCCGTTCTGGTCCGAACGCTGGAGAGCGCCGGGTACTCGTGTGCGCAAGCCGGTTCCGGGACCGAGGCCCTGGCCATTCTGGAGCGCGAGGCATTCGCACTCGTGTTGTCCGACATTCGCATGCCCGGGATGGACGGCGTGGGCCTGCTGCGTGCCGTCCAGCAGCGCTGGCCCGATACCGCGGTGGTCATGCTGACCGCGGTGGCCGAGGTGGACACGGCGGTTGCCTGCCTCCACAGCGGGGCCTTCGATTACATCGCCAAGCCGTTCCAGGTGGACGAAGTGCGCGCACGCGTGGGGCAGGCGCTGGAGAAGCGCCGACTGGTGCTGGACAACCGGCAGTATCAGCTCCACCTGGCCGACATGGTCCGACAGCAGGCCGTGCGGATCGAGGAGCTGTTTCTCGAGGGGGTCCAGACGCTGGTGCACGCGCTCGAGGCAAAGGACCCCTATACCCAGGGCCACTCGGCCCGGGTAGCGGCGTATGCCGGCGCCATCGGGCGGGCGCTCCGGTTGTCCGAGGCGGAGGTTCAGGTGCTCGAGCTGGGGGCGGAGCTGCACGACATCGGGAAGATCGGGGTGCGCGAGTCGGTGCTGCAGAAAGACGGGCGGCTGAGCCGGGAAGAGTACGAGCACATCATGGCACACACCGTGATCGGCGCGCGCATCCTCGAGCCGCTGCTCAAACACGAGCCGCAGGCCATCGCCATCGTGCGCTCGCATCACGAGCGCTTGGATGGGGCGGGGCTGCCCGACGGGCTTCGCGGCGAGGAGATCCCGTTGATGGCGCGCATCGTCACCGTGGCGGATTCGTTCGATGCGATGACGTCGTCGCGACCGTATCGGCCCGCGCTCCCCGTGGAGCACGCCCAGAGGGAGTTGCGCAGCCGGAGCGGGGAGCAATTCGACCCTGTGGTGGTGGACGCCTTCGACCGAGCGAGCGCGACGCTGGAGGCCTTGCCCCTGCCCACGCCCCGGGTGGTGCAGCGCCGGGTTCCAACCCGATTGGCAGCGGGGTCGTTAGCTTCCCAGCCGTGAGCGGCACGTTGATGGTGAGCGTGTCCGGCGTGCGCGGGCTGGTGGGAGCGGATCTGACGCCGGAGTTGGTCGCGCGCTATGCGGCGGCGTTCGGGGCCCTGGCGGGCGGCGCCGGGCGCCCGCCCGTGGTCGTGGTGGGACGAGACGCGCGGACCTCGGGCGTCATGTTCGCGGCGGCGGTACAGGCCGGTCTCCAGTCCGTCGGGGTCGATGTGATTGACTGCGGGCTGGTGCCGACGCCGACGGTGCAGCTGGCGGTGGAGCACCACCGGGCGGCCGGGGGCATCGTCATCACGGCAAGTCACAATCCCATTGAATGGAACGCGCTCAAGTTCATCGGGCCGGACGGGATCTTCCTGGACGCCGCTCGGGCGGCCCGGCTGCGCGAGCTGGCGGGGCGTGACGTCTTGCCCCGGGCCGAGTGGAACGAGATCGGCGGGCTCTCGTTCGATCCGCGGGCCGTCGAGCGGCACATTGACGGTGTAGTCGGGCTGTCGTGCCTCAACGTGGACCGGATCCGCCGCCGCCGGTTCACCGTGGCGCTGGACTGCGCGCGGGGCGCGGGGGGCACCATCATGCCGACCCTGTTGGAAGCGCTGGGGTGTCGGGTGATCGGGATGCATGTCGAGACCGATGGCCGGTTTCCCCGCCCCCCAGAGCCCGTGCCCGAGCACCTGGGCGAGCTCTGTGCGATGGTGCGGAGCAGCGGCGCAGACGTCGGGATGGCGGTGGACCCGGACGTGGATCGGCTGGCGCTGGTGGACGAGCAGGGTGCGCCGATCGGAGAAGACTACACACTGGCGTTCGCGGTGCGCGCCGTGCTTGGCGCCAGGGCCGAGGTCGAGGGCCGGTCCTCGCCCCGGCCCCCTGGCCGGCCGACGGTGGTGTGCAACCTGTCCACGAGCCTCGTGGTGGAGGACGCCGCGAGGGACTGCGGCGCCACGGTCCTCCGAACGCCAGTCGGGGAAGCGAACGTCGCGCGGGCGATGGCGGAGACCGGAGCGGCGATCGGTGGTGAAGGCAACGGCGGGGTGATGCTTTCCGCGCTGCACCTGGGGCGGGACGCGCCGGTGGCGGCGGCGCTCATGCTGGAGCTATTGGCTCGCAGCCGGGTACCGGTGAGCGATCTGGTGGCGGGTTCGCCCCGGTACGTCATCGTGAAATCCAAGGTGCGGCGGGGCGCCGATCTCAATCGGGCGTACGCCGCCATTGAAGCGCGGCTGGCGAACGGAGCCACAGTGGACACGAGCGACGGCATGCGGCTCGCCTGGACCGATCGCTGGCTGCACGTGCGGCCGTCGGGGACGGAGCCGATCGTGCGCCTCATTGCCGAGGCGCCCACCGAGGTCCAGGCGCGCGAGCTCGTATCTGCCGGCGCGAGTGCCCTCGAAGCCGGGGGCCGGGAGCGGTAGCGGACCTGGGGGGACAAGGAGCTGATCCATGTGCGGTATCGTGGGGTACGTGGGGCGACGGGATGCGGCGCCCCTGGTGCTCGAAGGGCTCAAGCGCTTGGAGTATCGGGGCTACGACTCCGCAGGCCTGGCCGTCGTGGGAGAGGCGGGGTTGGTGGTGGAAAAGGCGGCGGGCAAGATCGCCGCGTTGGAAGCGCGGCTGAACGGACACCTCCCGCGAGGCACGGTGGCCGTTGCGCACACCCGCTGGGCGACTCACGGCGCTCCCTCGGACGCGAACGCGCACCCGCACACGGACTGTGGCGGCACCATCGCCCTGGTGCACAATGGCATCATCGAGAACGCATCGGCCCTGCGCGAGGCGCTGCGGCGACGCGGCCATCAGCTCCGTTCGGAAACGGACACCGAGGTGCTGGTGCATCTCATCGAACAGCACTGCACCGGGTCGCTGGAGCTGGCCGTGGCCGCGGCGCTCCGGCAGGTCGAAGGCACCTACGGCATCGCCGTCGTGTCGGCCAAGGAGCCGGCGAGGCTGGTCGCGGCTCGTCACGGCTCGCCGCTCCTGATCGGGGTCGGGGAAGGGGAGCATTTCCTGGCGTCTGATGCGGCGGCTCTGCTGTCCCACACTCGCTCGGTGGTCTATCTCGACGACGGGGAGATCGCGACGCTCTCGCCGGATGCCTATCACGTCACGGACCTCCACACCGAGCCGGTGGACAAGGTGATCAGCGTGGTGGACTGGGACCTGGCCGCCGCGGAGCGGGGCGGCTACGACCATTTCATGCTCAAGGAGATCATGGAGCAGCCTGAAAGCGTGCGAACCACGCTGCGTGGCCGCCTCCTGGAAGACGCAGGCAGTGCCCGGCTCGGGGGCCTGAATCTC
>CAZVKD010000107.1:0-9719 GCA_964627675.1 uncultured Gemmatimonadaceae bacterium | reverse complement strand
TGTTTGGACGCCACCGCGCGTGACGCTCAAGCGGATACGACCGGCAGACGCCGCTCGCAACGGGGGAGGACGACGTGGAAGACCGTCGGCAAAGGCAGCGGCGAGCGGCGCTCGCCGCGAGGATGAACTACTCCCTCTTGACAGGGCACTTCTCAATGGTGTTAGACGGCGTTCCCGTCACGTTGCCGGTCGTTGACCGCACTTCGCCGCGTCGATGCCAAGCGCGCGGTATGTCCCGCCTTCATCCCACGCTTCCCAAAGTTCCACGATGCGTCCGTTCCTGATCCGGAACATGTAGCTCACAACCCACGTGACTTGCCGGCCGGTGCCCGGGGTGGCGCACAATGGTCCCTCGAATCTGCCTGACCACGTTGTCCAGGCGGCGGCGAGATCTCCGGAGTCCGTGAACTGATCAATCGAAGCCCGGAGATCGGGAAAAGCACGACCGAAGACACGAAGCGAGCGAAAATGCGCGGCGGGATCGCCCGGGCGGTCAATGCCGTTGTAGTGATACAGCATGTCGGGGGAGAGCCCGCGCGCGAGCGCAGTCGTATCTCGCTGGATCCAAAAGACGTTGTTGATGTACTCCTCAAAGGCTGTCCGCGCTGCGCGTGCGCTCTCGTCTCGCTGCTCGGTTGCGCACGCCGAGACCCACGCTAGAGGAAGTACAGCGGTGACGGCGATGGCGATGAGTCGCATCCTCGACAGCTCCTGTTGCTTGGTACGCCGTCTCAGCGGCCTGGAAATGAGCTGCGAGCCGCGGCGCACCTACCGAAGCCACTATTGCGGGACGGATCCGCGGCGCCGCGGCGCGCCAGCTCCATTGCCCAGGTTAGGCGGCGCATGCAAGTCCTAAGCCTAAGGTGTCGCCACGCGCCAGCTACCGGGCCTGATACCAGACGCGAATGAACTGGTACCAATTCGCCCAACCGCTAGCGGTCCCCAAGACGACGTCGGTAGTGCCTCGCTCGCCCTCGCTCCAGATATTTGGGAGCACGACGGTCTCTATGTTGACAACCTTGATAGCGTCGGCCCGGATCCAGTCGTTTGCAGCACGGAGAGCGTCGTCGAACGTCTCGTACGCTGGTGGCTCCTTAAGGCCGAGCAACTCGGAGAGACCTCGTGGCTTCGCAAATTGAGGGGCAAAGTCTCGGTATGCTATCATCGCACTCCTACCTCGCGCATCGACTGATCCTTAGCCTGCCTCGCGCGGCGCCGCCTAACGATTACTTAAGCTGATACTCTCCCCTTTCCACCCCGCAACCCACACCGCATAAGACGTTTGCCATGCTCCATCCAATGGGCACCGAACCGCCCTCCCCGTCAAGAGTTGAGCCCTGATGGAGCTTGGTCCATGGCCCGGGAAACCCTGTCTGGCTCGCCGCATAAGGCGGCCGACCCCTTGCAGCCTTCCCAGTAGCTCCTGCACCGTGCGGATGTCGTAGCCGTCCTCCAGTAGGTGGGTGGCGAACGAGTGGCGCAACGAGTGACACGTGGCCCGCTTGGCGATCCCGGACCAGCGCACCGCCTCCTTGAACCTCGCGCACCTCGGCCCGCGTGAGCACCACGGGCAAGCGCGTGGGGCGCCGTGCCGGCATGATCTGCTCGATCCGACCGAGATCGCGGCCCAGCACGTCGCGATGAAGAAACCCGACGGACGTAGCGGCGGATCCAGCGAACATAGGCATCCTCCGTCCGCCGGCTGTAATGCCGGCCCCGAAGCTGGCGTCGCCCGTCTGCGAGCAGCGTCATGGCGTCGTTGGGTCCCCGGGTCGGCCACAGCGACAGTACTGAAAGCCACGTCGGGAGCCGTCATCGAAAAAACGCGGGATGGATCACGGTGTTGCGGGTCGGAAGCGTGAAAGCACACGGCCACCACATTGGGTGCGTTCGGTGTGCCGAGCTACCGCGGTCGCAACCTCGCCAGCAACACGCGCAAGGACTCGGCCGGCACGGGAGCCGTGGCCCTGACCGAATAGCCGCGCCAGCTGACCGTCGCCGTCGCGATCCGGCTCGCCTCCCCGCGCCCCCTCCCAGCAGGCACGGCCTGCTGTTCGGTGGAATCCTCGCGCCGCTGGATCAGCTCCACCTCCTGACCGGGATCGAGCTGCTGCGTCACGCGTACCGCGACGGCGCCGGCTTCCTCACGAACGAAGACCCCCGTCAGCGGCAACCCCTCGACCACCGCCACGGGTCCGCCGAGCCTCCGGGCGGCATCGGCCTCGCCGGCGGGCGTCCATGCGGTGTCGCGGGCTCGGACGATCGCGAGCTGCGCCCGCGGAGCGCCAACGGGCCGGAACTCCCCTTCCGCTACCACACGCTGGGGCGCCGGCGCGGCGGGCACCCCCCGCTGAACACCGGCCACTCCCGCAGCGGCAGCCTCGTCCGCCGCGCGCTTCTCTTCAACGGTCGCCCGCGTCACGTCCGCGGGTCCCTCGGCGGGCGCAGGCGGTGGACCCAACTGCTCGGCTTGGCGCGCCGCCCGGGGCCGTTCGGTGGCGTCGGGACCGGCTGACGGCTGGTTCGCGCGATCCCCGGCCACAACCCGGTCAGCGTCCGCTGCAGACGCGATCTGACGGCCTTCCCCCGCCACCCTCTGGTCAGCAATCGCGAGCGCGGAGTCGGCTCCGGCCGCGTGTTCGGCCAAGGCCCCTTGGGCACCGGGTTGCTTGGTTCGCGAGTCGGCACCCGTCGAGATCTGCGGCTGCCCAATCCGACCGAGACTCCACGCCGCGAACCAACCCGCGCCGAGCACCAGCGCCACCGCCGCGGCCCAGGCGAGCTGCGGATACCACGATCGCTTCGCCGGCCCCGCCCCTGCCACGCTCCGCCCGGCGCGCGCGGCCAGCACCTTCTCGAACGGCGGCACCGCCACCTGCGGCACAGCCCGAGCCAGAATGCCGGCCGCTCGATCACGCACCCGCGCCACCTCCTCCAACCGCGCCCGACACTCGGCGCATTCGGCCAGATGGCGCTCGACGTCGAGGGGCCGGGCTGCCTCGGCTCGTCTCGGCGATCCCGACCTGACGTCCGGCTCGGGCGGCCGCTGGCGTACCGCGGCTCCCGGCTCCGTCGCCGGACGTTCTCCCATCTCCGCTCCGGAACCTGCGCCACGCCCTCGAACGCCATGCGCGTCGAGATAGGCGTGCAGTTCGCCCTCATCCAGATGCCGCATGCCCACCTTCTTCCCGTTGGTAGGCTTCGACCAACCGCTTCCGCGCGCGCGCCAGCGTGGTGCCGATGGCACCGACGGCGAGGCCGGTGTGCGCCGCGATTTCCCTGTAGTCGAAGCCCGCGTCCCACAGCAACAACGCCTCACGATCGCGGTCGCTCAGGTGTTCCAGTGCACGCCGGACGGCGCTCACGGCGTCGGCGACCTCGACGTCGGCGCCCGGGTTGGCGACCCGGGGCGCCGCGGCGGCGGGCTCGCTCGTCAACAGCGCCAAGTGCTTCTTGCGCCGCACCGCCGTCCGAGCCTCGTCGCGCGCCAGATTGGCGGCGACCGTGAAGAGCCAGGCGCGCGGATTGTCCAGATCATGATCGAGCGCGCGCACGAACGCCTCCTGCGCCAGGTCCTGCGCCTGGTCCGCATCCCACACCTTGCGGTACAGGAAGCGGACCAGGTCGCCATACGTCGCGTGATACACGGCCGCCCAGTCAACGCCCACAACGCGAGTCTATCGGCCGCGGAACGCCCGCGCCACTTCATCCAGCCGCGTGGCGGAGAGCATCGTTTCGCCCGTGGGCCCGATCTCGATGGAGATCCGCTGCCCGGCCACGAGCACCCCATCGAACTCCGCCCACCACGGCTCCAGCTCCGGCAGACGGCGGAGCAGCGTAAAGTAGGCGTCGCTGAACGCCGCGATCTTCAGCACGCGCGCCGTGTCCGCGTGCGCGGCGTCGGTCCACAGGCCGCCCCGGTTCCGGAAGATTCGGCCCGCGACTCCGCGCGTCGCGCCGGTGGCGACCCGCAAGGCCAACTCCCCCTCGTCGGCATCGAGCGCCGCCTTGGACGCCACCTCGCGCCGGGTACGATCGGCCTCGGCCGCACGGACGGCGGCCTGCCCGAACGCCTGACCCGGCGCCGGCGCCGTCGCAGCCACGGGCATCGTGCGCCGCGGCATGGGGTCGCCGACTCGCGCCGCGACCAGCGGCTCCTGCACCAGATACGAGGTGTACTCGCTCAACAACCCGTACCGCAGCGCGGTCTCGCGGATCTCCCGCTCCACTTCCGGGTTGCGGCCGTTCAGGCGAATGGATTGCTGCAACGCGCCGACCTTCCGCGCGGCCCAGAGTCGCGGGATGTAGTCGTCGCCCGCGGAATGCGCCGGGAGCGTCACGTTCACGCTGAAACGCTCCTGGCGACCGGCCCGGCGGCCGGTGATGCCGAGCACACCTGCTCGATCCTCGTCAGCGGCCTCATAGCGACCGAAGATCACCAACTCCTGCCCCGCGAACAGGTCAGGCAGCCGAGTGGGATAGATCTCCGTGAGCCTGGCCGGCGTCTCGTCCAGAGCCAGATCTCCCAGCACCGGATGACTGATCGTGGCCGCGAGCCCGCCCACGGCGGCCTCGACGTCCTCGTCCGGCTCCACGTACTGCGTGGTACCGTGGCCCGCCGCGGTCAGGCGATCGAGCAGGTACGTGTTGACGTCATACCCCACGCCGAACGCGAAGACCCGCGCCCGCCCTCGCGCCTGTTCGGCGCGCTCGGCGAGTCGCTCGGGGTTTTGCTCGCCCACGGAGGGCAAACCGTCCGTCAAGAACAGAACGATGGGCAGGCGATCCTCGGGTGACGCGACGCGGAATGCCTCGGCCAGCGCGTCGGCGATGTTGGTCCCGCCGGTGGCCGAGATGCCGTCCACCCAGCGGCGCGCCTCGCGAAGCTCGCCATCGCTCGCGTCGGTCCAGTGGGGCCGATACGCGGTAACGGTGCTCGAAAACGTGATCAGGCGGAAGCGATCCCGCGCGCCCAGGGACGAGAGCAACTGGTGCAAGGCGCGGCGCGCCTGTTCGATCTTGGCGCCGGACATGGAGCCCGAGACGTCGAGCACCACGGTGAGATCGCGCGGGATGGCCTCTCCGCGGACGGCTCCAGGCGAGAGCGTGAGCATGAAATACCCCGGCTCGCCACCCATGGGCCGATGCGCCACGAGGGACATACCCACGAGCCCGCGTGCCAGCGGCAGGAACAGCGCGAAGTCGCCGCTCAATGCGCCCCGAGGCCGCACGGTGAGCCGGCCGTCGGTGCGATCCACGCGGAGGTCGTGCGTGGGGCTGAATGGGTCGCGGAACGCGTGGCCGCTGTCGGCGACGAGCGTGAACGTGAGCGGGGCCGGTTCCCGCAGTCGCAGCGGGTCAACGGCGCCTTCGCCGCCGCTCAGCCCGCCGTGCCGTCCGGCGGCCGCGTACTTGAACTGCACCGCGTCCCCCGTGCGCTTCAGCACCTGTGTGTAGCGGAGCGTGATCTTCCGCGTCTCGCCCTGATTGATGGGGAACACTCGAGCGCGGATGAGGCCGTGCCCGGCCAATTCGATCAGCGCGGGGTCCTTCTTGCGGCGAACGATCTCCTCGTAGATCGCGCGGGCGCGCGCGGCATCCATCGTCTCGCCGCGCAGTTCCTGATCGCCCTGGAACAGGGAGAAGTTGCTGAACACCGCTTCGCCGGGGAGGGGATAGAGGTAATCGCCTTCACCCAGCCCGGCGCCGCGGTTCTGGAACCATTCCTCCACTTCGACGTTCGCCACGCGGCCCCACAGGCGAACCGAGACCTCGGTGCGCAGGCGAACCACGCCGCCGTTCACCGGCCGGTCAGGCGGGGGCTCGATCCATCCCTGAGCTCCGAGGGACGCCGGGGTAAGTGCCGCCAGCGCCAGCAGATGCAGCGGTTTCACGAGGGTCCTCGCTGTGCGGTGTTGCACAAGAGGACGAATGAGATGGGACGACTTGCACAAAGGCGGGAAGGGCCAAAGGGGGGCCATGGGACACGAGGAGGGTCGAGGAGGGGCGGGAGACGAGGGCGGCGAGGAGCGACAGGATGGTCTCGTATCAGGAGGGAAAGCCGATGATAACGTACCGATCCTTGCCTCTCCCCTTGTGTCTCGCGGCTACCGACCTAGTCGTTCGAGCGCCCTGGTCACCCGCTGTTTGGTTTCCACTCCGGCTCCATCCGGCTCGACGATGATCTGCAGCAGCTCGCGATAGGTGTTGGTGGCGAGCGCGGTATCGCCCAGCGCCATCGCGGCCTCGGCGCGGAGCGGGAGCACATAGGGCCAGGCGACCTGGTCGGTGAACGAAGCGATGCGGACGAAGCCGGCGGTGGCCTCCAGCGCCTCCGTGTAGCGACTCGCGGTGAGCGCCACCCGGGCCCGCGCCATTCGGAGCGGCCAGAGCGACGCCACCAGCTCGAAAGGCACCTGGTCCACGCTGAAGCGTTCCGTGGCGCGGCGCCAGGTCTCGAGTGCGCCCGCGGTGTCGTGGGCCAGGAGGTTCAGCGCATCCAGATCGTCAATCAGGCTGTGGAACACGGGCGGGAAGTCCTGGGATTCCTGGGCCAGGCGACGGAGGCGCTGGTGGATGTCGGCCGCCCGATCGGCGTCACGGGTGCGGAACCAGCGGGCGGCGAGCCAGTGGTCCACCACCGATGTGTCCGCGGCCGCCGCGAGCCGCGCGGCGGCGCCCTCCATGGCGACGTTCCCGCCCAGCTCAGGGAGTGCGGTCACCCCGCTCAACACCAGCCAGCGGTCCAGCTCGACCGCGGGCACGCCGCGGACTCTCCCCTCGGCCAAGAACCGCGCCGCCGACGCGTCGCGTCCCGAGCCCAGCAACGCGGCCATGCGCATGCGGAACGCCCGCGCCCGCTCCTCGCGTGAGGCGGCGCGCTGCCACAACGCGTCAACCGCCTCGAGGCCCACGCTTCGCTGGGCGGCCGACCGCCCGAACTCGCTTGCCAGGAAGGCGATGTTCTCGAGGAACGCGCGCGGGCGCCGCGGGAACGACGCAATCACCCCCGGCGCGCGTTCGGGTCGAAAGAGCAGGGTATCGCCCGCGCGCACCAAGTCGGCCACGACGGACGCGCTGTCAATCTGGAGATAGCGCTGCATGAACGTGCGGATGGCGTCGTTATCGCCGCGCGCGAGCGCGAGCTGCAGCTGGTGCGCAACGGGGGCCGCAAACTCGGGATCCCGCCGCGCCGCTTCCTGAAAGCTCGCGTCGGCGTCCATGATGGGCGTACCGAGCAGCTGGGCGAAGTGGAACTGCAACTCGCCGAGCGAGAACCACGCGTCCACCGCATCGGGATGCTCGGTCACGATCGCGCGGAAGATCTGCTCGGCTGCCCGCAGGTCGCCGCGCCGCACCAACGCCTCGTACCCCTGCATCAACTGTCGCGACACCGGGTCCAGCCGATCCGAAAAGGCGTCCACCGCGCGCAGCGCCGCGCGCAGCTGCACGCCGCCGGGATTGGCCTGCGCCAACGCGAGCACGCGCTTGAAGTAGGCGGGCGCGTAGGTGGAGTCGAGAGCGATCACACGATCGAACTGGGCCATGGCGCGATCGTAATCCCCGCGCCGGAAATCGCGGTCACCCTGGAAATACGCGGCGATCGCAGGCATGCCGCGGGGCAGGGACGGACTGGTCCAGCCCGCGCGCTCGCCTGCCACGTCGGCGGCAAAGGCTTCGACCACGAGCGACGACACCAGCGCGTGCAAACTGTCGAGCGGACCCGCCGCCTCGGCGGTCATCACGCGGCCCGGATCCTCGGTATCGTGCACGCGGATGCTGACAGTGATCCGCTCGCGACCTGCATGTGCCTGGCCCACCACGGCAAGCCGCGCGTCTAGCTCTCGCGCGACGGCGAGCAGCGTGTCCAGCTCGGCCGGCCGGCCGCCGGTTCGCCGGGTCACGGCACGTCTCACCTCCGCCACGGTGAGCACGTGGAAATCGGGGAACCCCTGGAGCTGCCACGCGAGACCCTGCGGCAGCACGGAGTCCAGGGCGAGATCGGCGGCGTTCCCGGTGACGGCGAACGGCAACACGGCCACGGTGCGCGCCTCGGTCGGCGCCGCCTGTGGGGGTCGGCTCAGGGCGATCCAGCCCGTGACGGCCGTCGCGGCCAACGCGGCGCCGGCGGCCCAGGGGCGAACCGTGGTTGTGCGCTCGGCTCGCGACAGCTCGTCACGCCACGCCTCCACGCCGCTCGGCCGCCGCTCGGGAGCGGGCGCCAGGCCGCGCCCCAGCGCGCGCGCGAACCGGAGACTGATATCTCGCCGCTCGGCAACCAGGGCCCTGGCCGCCTCCTCGGGGTCGAACGTCGAAGGGAGTCGCCCCGTGAGCGCCTCGTACGCCACGCACGCCAGCGCGTAGAGATCGGTCCTGGCGTCCACCGGCCGGCCAGCCGCCTGCTCGGGGGCCATGTAGGCGGGCGTGCCGATCGCCGCGCCGGTCTGCGTGATGGTGGTGTCGTCGCCCACGCTCCCGTGCGCCACGCCGAAATCGGTGAGCAGCCAGCGCCCGGTGGCGAATTCGTACAGGATGTTGGAAGGCTTCACGTCCCGATGCACCACGCCGCGCGCATGGGCGAACGAGAGCGCGCTGCCCACTTGGCGGATCAGCTCCCGCACGGCCGCGAGGGGCAGCGGGCCCTCGCGCTTCAGGCGCTGGTCCAGCGCCTCGCCCTGAATCAGCGGCATGACGAGGTACGCGATGCCCCTCGCGACGTCGAACTCGAATACCTGCACGATGTGCGGGTGGGAAAGATGAGCGGCGAGCGCCGCCTCGCGCCGGAACCGCGCCAGCCGGACTTCGCTGGTCGCCACGTCCGGCGGCAGGATCTTGATCGCCACCTGATGGCCCAGGCCCTTGTGCTTGGCCACGTACACGGCGCCCATGCCGCCCTCGGCGAGCAGCCGCTCGACCGTGTACCGGTTCCCCGTGAGGGACTCCAGTTCCGGGGGATCGAGGCTGATCATGACCGCAGCCGGCAACCCGGGTGTCCCGGGCCGTCATAGTCAGCGCCGGGCCACTCGCTGCACACGAACGGTTTGGCGGGTGAGCCGTCGGGTCGCACGCGATCGTGGAGCGAGCAGGTGATGTCGTCAGACTCGAGGTAGCCGCAGCGCGAGATCACCTCGCATTCGGCGAGGTCGCCACCGTTGGGGGTGACCTTGCACAGATACGGGGATCGGCGGGAACGGAGCAGAGCCAGCAGGTCGGGCCCGCGCCCGTCGAGCACGACGTCAATAGTCAGATCCCGACAACAGGCCGCGCCGCGTTTGTTGTCCGCCGTGCGGCACGGCGCGCCGAGGCACGGATTGCCGCCGTGCAACACCGGGAGCGACCGGCGCGGCGCGGAAGGCGGGCGCGGAGCGGGACGCAACTCCACGTGTCGGAGCTTGCCACCGTGAACGAGGCGCGCCCGATCGGATCCCGTCCAGACTGGCAGGGTCGTGGGCCGTGGGGGGACGTTGGGCAGCGGTCCCTCGTAGCCATGCGCCCGGCACCGAACCCGGTTGCCCCTCGCGCGCTGCCGACCGAGGTGCTTGCACTCCACCGCGATCAGTGCGTTCACCATCAGCCGCCCACGGCTCCGATATGGCTTCCCGAAGCCGATCCGCTCGGTGTGCCCGAGGAGCCAGGTGGCCAGGGCATCCTGCTCGGTCACTGAATCGTCGGCAAGATCGGCGACGCGCAGGGTGACGGCGAGTTCACGGCACTGCCGC
>CAZVKD010000106.1:0-9796 GCA_964627675.1 uncultured Gemmatimonadaceae bacterium | reverse complement strand
CGCACCAGCTTGTCGAGCGATTCCTGACATCCCGTTCGGATGCGCTGCGCGAGGGCTACCTCGTCCTCGCGGGAAATCAGGGGATACTGGCTGATCTCTCGCAGGTATTGATCGAGCGATCCCTCGTCAAGCGACGCTTTCCTCACGGAACCCATGCGCATGCCCATGGTCAGCCCCGCGCTGGATAGGCGAATCCAACGACAACGATCGGCGGCGAGAGCGGAAAGGACAACGTGGTTGCGGCAGAAACGGAGGGGGCACCGTGACAGCGGAGCAGGACTCTCCGCGAGCAAGAGGTCACGGACGCCGTCGTCGCCGTCACGGTGGTACTTTAGCCACGGCTCCAGAGCGGCGCAACTGTGACGGACCACCCGCGGGCCGCCGCCCATCGCCGGAG
Organism: uncultured Gemmatimonadaceae bacterium; assembly: GCA_964627675.1. Classification (GTDB taxonomy): domain Bacteria; phylum Gemmatimonadota; class Gemmatimonadetes; order Gemmatimonadales; family GWC2-71-9; genus JACQHC01. Next base: position 9,399 of record CAZVKD010000106.1, on the reverse strand, counting down.
CGCGAGGGCGAGGTCCGCAGGTTCGCACTCGTGTTCCAGCGTGGCGGCGACGCACCCCGCGCGCTCACCCCGAGCGAACTCCGCGCGGACCAGACGCGACGCCGGCAGATCCGCCAGCGCGTCCCAGTCCAGGACGGCGCCGTTCACGTTGAGAATCACCGCCACGGACTGGTGGAGCATGGAGAGACGGTACGAGAGCGCGGCTGCGACGCCGTAACCAAAAGGACGCGGGCTGGATCAAACGAACGCGAGCGCGCCCCACTGCCACGACCGCCGCCCACGCCGCTAACATCCACGGGCCTGCATCAGGACCGCCATGCCATGACCGCCATCCAATCCCACGCCGTCCTCGACGCTCTGGGCATCGAGCGCACCAACCCCGGCGGCTTCGCCGGCGAGTGGATCGGCTCGGGACCGGAACTCGAGGTCATCACGCCGATTGACGGCTCCCCCCTCGCCACGGTGCGGCAGGTGACCGAACCCGAGTATGATCGGATCGTGGACCGGGCGCACGCGGCGTTCCGCCAGTGGCGCACGGTCCCCGCGCCCAAACGCGGCGACGTCGTCCGCCAGCTGGGGAACCGCCTGCGACAATGCAAGCAGGAGCTGGGCGCCCTGGTGACCCTGGAGATGGGCAAGATCACCACCGAGGGCGTGGGCGAGGTCCAGGAGATGATTGACATCTGCGACTTCGCCACCGGGCTTTCCCGCCAGCTCTACGGCCTCACCATGCCGTCGGAGCGCCCCGACCACCGCATGTTCGAGCAGTGGCATCCGCTCGGCGTCGTGGCGGTGATCAGCGCGTTCAACTTCCCCGTCGCCGTGTGGAGCTGGAATGCCGCCCTCGCCGCCGTCTGCGGCGACAGCACCCTGTGGAAACCGGCCAGCAAGACGCCGCTCACGGCGATCGCGGTCACGCGAATCGCCGAGCAGGTCTGCCGGGACAACGCCGTGGACCCCGCGATATTCTCGCTGGTCGTGGGCAAGGGCTCGACCGTGGGCGAGCGCCTGCTCCACGACCGGCGCATCCCGCTGGTCTCGGCCACCGGCAGTTGCCCCGTGGGCCGCCGCGTGGCGGAGGTCGTCGGCGCGCGGTTCGGCAGGACCATCCTCGAGCTGGGTGGTAACAACGCCATCATTGTCACCCCGCACGCCAATCTGGATCTCACGGTGCGGGCCGTGTTGTTCGGCGCCGTGGGTACGGCCGGCCAGCGGTGCACCAGCACCCGCCGCATCATCATCCACGAGTCCATCAAAGCCGGGTTCGTGGACCGGCTGGTGAAGGCCTACCAGGGGATCCGCATCGGCGACCCGCGCGACGCGGCCACCCTCATGGGGCCGCTGGTCACCCGCGAGGCCGTGGCGGACATGCAGGCCGCCATTCAGCGACTCAAGGCGGAGGGTGGAGCGGTCGCGTACGGCGGCGAGCCGCTGTCGGGACCCGCGTTCCCCGGCGGACACTACGTGCGCCCGTGCATCGCGCTGGCACGGAACGACTACGCGATCGTGCAGGAAGAGACCTTTGCGCCCATCCTGTACATCATCGGGTATGGACGACGCACCGCCGCGCCGTCGGAAGCCGTGGGCGAGCTGGAGGAAGCGATCGCGCTGCACAACGGCGTGCCGCAGGGGCTGTCGTCGGCCATCTTCACCGACCACGTGCGCGAGGCCGAGCTGTTCCTCTCGCACCGCGGCAGTGACTGCGGGATTGCGAACGTGAACATCGGGACCAGCGGCGCGGAGATCGGCGGCGCGTTCGGCGGCGAGAAAGACACCGGCGGCGGCCGGGAGTCCGGCTCGGACGCGTGGAAGGCCTACATGCGGCGGCAAACGAACACGGTCAACTGGTCCACCGAGCTGCCATTGGCGCAAGGGATCAAGTTTGGCGGAGACGGGCAATGAGGAGCCCGCGGCACGGCAAACGGCGTTGCCGGCCCGTCCCCCTCAGGCGCGAGACGAGGCGTTCCGCTGCAACCCGTATTTCTCGATCTTCTTGTAGAGGTTGCTCCGCGGCATATCGAGCTTCCGCGCCGTCTCGCTCACGTTCCAGTCGTTTTCCGCCAGCTTCGCGGCCAGGAACGCCCGCTCGGCCTCCTGCTTGAATCCTTCGAACGTCCCCGAGCCGATCAAGGAACCCAGCGTCCGGTCCGGCGGTCCACTCACCAGCGTGGCGACGTCCGCCGCCGTCACCTGGTTTCCCGGCGCGAGTATCAACAGCCGCTCCACGGCGTTCCGCAACTCGCGCACGTTGCCCGGCCAATCCCGCTCGGCCAGCGCGGACACGGCCTCGGGCGTCAGGCGCTTGGGCAGGAGTCCGCTCTCCCTGGTCAGCTGGGCCACGAAATGCTCCACCAGCAGCGGAATGTCCTCGCGCCGCTGGCGCAGCGGCGGCACCGTGATCGGCACCACGTTCAGCCGATAGTATAGATCTTCTCGAAACCTCCCGGCCTCGATCTCCTCCTCGATCGGCTTGTTCGTGGCGGCGATGACCCGCACGTCCACCTTGACGGATCTGGTCGCCCCGATGCGCGTGACCACGCCGTCTTGCAGGGCCCGCAGCACCTTGGCCTGCGCCGCGAGACTCATGTCTCCCACCTCGTCCAGAAACAACGTGCCGCCGTCCGCCTGCTCGAACTTGCCGGGCCGGTCCGACACCGCGCCGGTGAACGATCCCTTCATGTGACCGAACAGCTCGCTCTCGATCAATTCGCCGGGGATCGCCGCGCAGTTCACCTCCACGAACGGGCGCGCGGCCCTGGGCGACCCCCGGTGGATCGCCCGCGCAACCAGTTCCTTGCCGCTGCCGTTCTCCCCCAGAATCAGCACGCGGGCCCCCGTGGGCGCCACCTTCTCGATTCGCCGCAGCAGCTCGCGGATCGCCGTGCTCTTGCCCACGATCGCATACTGCTCATCCAGGGAGGACCGCAACCGCTCGTGCTCGGCCGACAGGTCCAGGTGGGCGAACGTGCGGCGCAGGGTGAGCAGGATGCGATCGGTATCCAGCGGCTTTTCGAGAAAGTCGTAGGCGCCGCGCTGCGTGGCTTCCACCGCCGTCTGAATCGTCCCGTGCCCCGAGATCATGACCACGTGCGCCGCCGGATCCTGCTCCCGCAGCCTGGCCAGCGTTTCCAACCCGTCCATGCCCGCCATCTTCACGTCCAACAGCACGAGGTGCGGATGGAACTCGGCGTACGTCGCCAGCGCCTCCGCGCCGGATGCCACTGCGCGCACGTCCACTCCCTCGTACTCCAGGAGCTGGCGCAGAGCTTCCCGCACGCCCTTCTCGTCGTCCACCACTAGCACGCGCCGGCTCATCGCGCCTCCCCCCGCAGGAAGGTGACCCCCCCCGGAGCGATCCGCACGCCGCCCACCGTGAGCGGGACGCGGATGGGGACGGTGCCGCCCGCGCCCCCAGTCAGACGATCCACCAGCGCCGGCACAAGGCCCGGCGGAAACGGAAACGCGCGCAACACGAACGAGTCCGGCTGCCAGGCCGCCACGCCGGGTCGCGCCAGATGCGCGGGGCCGGAGACTCGCATGGGCTCGCGCGAGCGAAACATGGCGGCGAAGGGGCCGAGCAGCCCGCTCAGGTTCTCCGTGATCAGTTCCGCGCGAAGCGCCAGGCGGCCGGGCGCCAGGAATACCTCCAGCGAGTCCAGGGCCCGCCGGCCCACCGGATCGAGCCCGTCCTGGATCAGCGACGCCATCTCGGCGGCGGTGAGCGTCACGGAGCGCGGACCGTTGGGCCGTTCCATCAGCGCTTCCTTCCATCGCGCGGACCGGAGCGCGGCCTCACTGGGCCGCCCGGCGGAAACGGGCGACTCCTCCGGCGGGACCGGCGAGCGCACGGGCGGCGAAGCCGCCCCGGGAACGGCCTCGGCGGCCTGTGACTCCCGATCCGCCGGACCCTCGCCCACGCGAGCAGTGTCCTCGCCGGGTGAGGCCGCGACCGCCGGCGCCGCGGGCGCCGCCGGCGAAGGGCCGCGAAACGAACGGTACAAACCCGCCACCTGACCCCGATACTTCCAGCCCCCCACGCCCACAACGGCGAGCACCGTCAGGCAGCCAACCCCGGCCAGCGTGTTCCTGAGGCAGCCGGCCATTCAGGCCACGAGCGCCGCGGCATGCAGACGCGTATACGCGGCGCCGGCCGGCGAGAGTCGGCTTTCCATCAGGTCCACCGATTCCACCAACGTCTCGGCGCCGTACTCCAACTCATCCAGCAGCGCGGCCAGACCGGCCATGCGGGACGGTGACGCATCGTTCTTCGCGCGTCCCAGCGTGATGTGCGGGCGGAACGCGCGACCTTCCAGGGGAAACCCGAGCCGCTCCATCTCCTGCTCCACGCGGTGTTGCAGGATCTCGAGCGGCGGCGCCGCGCCGCAGCCAGCCCAGATCACCCGCGGCCGGCTGGCCGACGGGAATACGCCGAACCCCTGTATCGGGAGTGTGAAGCGGCGCGCCCCTTCCACCGCGGCGTCAACTCCCCGGCGAATCTCCGCCGCTCGGGCGGTCTCGACTTCGCCCAGGAACTTGAGCGTGACGTGCAGGGAATCCGGCCCGCCCCAGCGAACCGGATAGCCGCGTCGCCGCACCGGCTCGACCGCGTCCCACAGCCCCCGGCGAAGGTCCGGTGGGAGATTGACCGCCACGAAGAGTCGCATGCGCTCAGGCGCGGCCGGCCAGCAGCTCGACGTCCGCCGGATCTCCGGCCGCGAGGAGGCTGCCGCGCCGGTACCCGCGCCGGTCGAGGGTGACGCGCGCGAAGCCCAGCTCGAGCAGCCGCTCCCCGATCTCGGCCGCGCGGGCTCGCACCTGCTCCAGTTCCCCCCGATCCACTTCGATCCGCGCCTCATCCCCGCGGTGGCGCAGGCGCACGTTCCCGCGCAGGCCAGCGGCCCGGAGGATCGCCTCCCCGCGCTCCACCTGCTCCAGTCGCCCAGGCGTGACCGACAGCCCGTAGAGAATGCGACTCGACAGACACGGCGACGCAGGCGCGTCCCAGACCGGAATCCGGAGGGCGCGAGCCAACGCCCGGACGTCCGCCTTGGTGAGCCCGGCCTCCGCCAGCGGCGACCGAACCCGAGACTCCCCCGCCGCCGCAAGGCCCGGCCGATGCTCGGCAAGGTCGTCCGCATTGGTCCCGTCCACCACGACCGCGTAACCCCGCCGGCGCGCCAGGTCCGAGAGCCTGGTCCACAACTCGCGCTTGCAGAAGTAGCAACGATCCGGCCGGTTGGCCACGTAGTCCGCGTTTTCCAGTTCGCGCGTCTCGACGGCCTCGACGGCGACGTCGAACCGTCCGGCGAGATCCCGCGCCGCGGCTCGCTGCGATTCGGGGAGGGATGCGCTCGTGCCGATGACCGCCAGCACTCGTTCACGACCCAACGCCCGGCGCGCCATCACCGCCACAAGGGCGGAATCCACACCACCGGAGTACCCCACCAGAACCGACGGGAATGACCGCAGGACGGTCGCGAGCCTCGATTCCGATGAGCAAGACATCGAGGAATGAATAAGGGGACAGGAGGGCGGATGAAAGGGCGGACGGGCATGGCGAGGACGACCAGCTCCACGAGTTCCGCTTCGCTATTGTGCCCTTGCTCGCGAAGCCGGGCTTCCCCGACGCATCCCCGCCCGCATTCCGTGTCCCTCTTAATGCCGCGCGCGAACCGTCAACGGCGGTTCAACACGGCCACCAGACGTTCAACACGACTGGGCCGGGCCCTTTCCGGCGTCGTTTCGCGACGCGCACCCCTGCGGATGGCCCTGTCATGCTCAAGGGGAGCTACGGTCGGGAGCGGGTCTGTCAAGGCGGCAACCGCCGGTGGTGTTGATCCCCCGCCACACCGGCTCACCCGGCCGGTCGGTCTCCAATTGATCGCGGCAACCAGTTAGTCTGTAGCGGTCGAGGAAGCGAAGACTGCTCTCGGGTTTCTGGAGGCATGAATGGATCGGATCGCGCTCGCGGCATTGGGGCTGGCGATGGGCGCGGTGATACCCTCGGCGGGGGAAGCGCAGGCGGCGCCACCGGAGCAGCCGCCGCCGTTCATCGCGGTGACCGCGACCGAGAGCGTTACCCTGTCGCCCGACTACGCGGCGCTCGACATCACGGTGCGCGCGCGGGACAGCGACGCGGCCCGCGCCGGCGAGCAGCACGCGGCCACGGCTTCGCGGGTGCGAGCCGCGCTCGGCGCGCTGGGATACCCGCGGGACTCGCTTCCCACGGTGGCGTACCGGGTGACGCCGGAATACGACCCCGAGCGGGGCCGCCCGGTCGCGTACTCCGCGACGAGCACGGTGCGGGTCCACGTGCACGACCTGGCGCGTGTGGGTCGCGTGATGGACACCGCGCTCGCCGCCGGGGCCAACGGCATTGACCGCCTGACCTTCGCCTCCACAGCGAGCGAGGCCGCCCGGCTCGACGCGGTCGCGAAGGCGGTCGAGGCGGCGCGGCGCGAGGCGGCGGCGATCGCGCGGGCCGCGGGAGGGCGCTTGGGCCCCCTGCTCGAGGCCAACAGCGGCGGTGTGGTCACGCCCCTGTACGAGGCCGGGATCCAGATGCGGGCGGCGGGCGGCGAAACGCCCATCGAACCCGGCGACATTCGGGTGTCGGCAACGGTGACCACACGCTGGGCGTTCGTGTCGCAGCGCTGAGACCCGGCCGAGCCCCCGGCCTGATCACCCTGAGCGAGGGGCAGGAGGCGCATCGCCCCTCGCGGCCCGTCGCTTCCAGAACCAGTACGCGGGAATCCCCGCGATCACAATCCCCGCCCCGATGGCGGACTCCTGTGGCGACTCGAGGATCGTGGCGCCCACCAGCCAGAGCGAGAACGCGATGAACAGGAGCGGGGTCAGCGGATATCCCCAGGCCCGATAGGGCCGGGGCACCGCCGGCGCGGAGCGCCGAAGCCTGAGGACGGCGCCGCAGCTCATCGCGTAGAAGATCCACGACGTGAACACGACGTAGGTAATCAGCTCCTCGTAGGTGCCCGTCAACGCCAGCGCCGCGCTGAGAACGCCCTGCGCGATGAGCGCCAGTGCCGGCGTGCGGAACCGCGGGTCCACGCGTGCCGTCCACGAGAAGAACAGTCCGTCTCTTGCCATGGCGTACGGAATCCGGGCCGAGGTGAGCACGATGCCGTTGTTGGCGCCGAGCGTGGACACCAGGATGGCGCCCGCCACGAGCGCCGCCCCGGCGGGGCCGATCACGACCTCGGCCGCAGTGGACGCCACGAGCGGCGAGGCCGCCATCTTCGCGGGTGCCAGCACGTAGACGTACGCCACGTTGGCCAGCGTGTACAGGGCCATCACCACGGCCGTGGACAGCACGATGGATCGTGGCAGGTTCCTTTCGGGCGCCACCACTTCGCCGCCGACATAGGTGATCTCGATCCATCCATCGTACGCCCACAGCACCGCAACCATGGCCACGCCGAGGGGCCCCGCCAGAGCGGCGAGGGACCGATCCGAGGCGGTTGCCGTGAGGTTCGCCACCTCGCCGCCGGGAAGCGTCAGCCCGAGCGCGACGATGGCGAGCAGCGCCGCGATCTTGAGGCTGGTCAGCACGTTCTGGGTGAGCACGCCCGGCGGGACGCCTACCACGTTCAGCCCGGTCAGGACCAGAATGGACGCGGCCGCCACGACCTGGATCGCGAATCCGGAAAGCGGCACGAAGAACCCCAGATACGTGGCGAACCCCACGGCAATGGCGGCGATCGAGGCCGGATTCACCACCAGCGCCGCGGCCCAGCCGTACAGGAATCCCCACAGCGGGCCATACGCCTCCCGCAAATACACGAACTGGCCCCCGGCCCTCGGATAGGCGGCGCCCAACTCCGCCACGCAGAGCGCCCCCAGCAGCGACACCAGCCCACCCAGAATCCAAACCCCAACGGTGAGCACGGACGTCTGCAGGCCGGCCGCGATGCTGGCCGGGACGATGAAGATCGCCGAGGCGATCATCGTCCCGACGTTGATCATCGTCGCGTCGAACAGCGTGAGCTGGCGCTTGAGGTCGGACACGGGGCCGGGGAGTTACACCCCGGGATGAGCCGGGGGAAGAGCGCGCGAACCCAGGGGGCCAGCGATCACCCACCGGGCCAGGTCGGACGACTGAAATCGGGCGCGCGCTAGGCGGCGCGATCCCCTGGCGCGACCGGCATGCGCGCCGATTGCCCCGCGCGCTGAAACGCCTGCGCCAGCTCGGCCCGCGCCGCCAATCCCGCCGCAAGGTCCCAGCAATTGATGACGGCGAGACGGAACCCGCCGGGCGGCATCGCGTGCCGCTCCGGCAGGCGGTCCGGATGGAAGGTGATCTGAACGCTCGAAATGCCGTCACGCCGGCGCAGCGACTCGACCAGACGCTGGTCAATCCGGTACCAATACCCGTGCTCGCCGAAGAGGACGACACTGTGCCCCGTACGGCGCCCACGGTCATCGAACCGCCAGGACCCCCGCGCGTACAGTCCCACCACGGCGTCCATCCACCCCGGCCCGTGCAGGTCCACCCACTGATCGGCCAGCCGCAGGTGACACTCGATGATGCGCCCGCCGATCGTTTCGACGTTCGCCATCCCGGTGTACCCTGGCAGATGCCGCCGGAGCCACGCGCCACAGTACGTTGCCAGGTCCGTTCGTTCCGCCGCTTCGACGATCCAGCGATCGAACGCCCCATCGGCCAGCGGAACGGCGGTCGCGTGCTTCCACCAGGCCGCCTCGCCCGCCACCACGGCCACGTCGCTGCTCACGTGCTCGCCCTCGAGCAGCGTCATCCAGAAATGTCCGGGCGTCATCATGCGGTCATAGTCCTCGGCGGACCACATGACGCCGATCCCCATCCCCATGCCGTTCAGGTTGCAGATCGGCTTGCTGAAGACCGGGAAGCGCGAGGGACGAATCCCGTGCGGGGCGTGCTCCAGCCCCTGCGTCTCGCAGATTCGCAGCTTGTTGTACACCCAGCGGTGCTCGGGGAAGAGGCGGTACGCTTCGACGTCGTCGGTTGGCACCACGACGTCCGGTGGACAAGACACGTCGCGGAAGTACTGCTCCCGCCACGGGTCGCATTCAATGATCGGCAAGGGGACTCGGCGTCCGGGTTGGGCGGCAAAGCTAATGAAAAAGCGCCCGGCGTGCGGCACCGGGCGCCTCAGCCCACGTTCCGCGGGCTGACTCAGCTGGCAACGTACTCGATCGCGACCCGCCGGATCCTGGGCTTGGACCCGGAGGACGCCGCCGGGGCCTGGTCATTCACCCTCACGCGCACGCCGGAGGGCAGAACGCGCGCAACCGTACCGCTTGCGGCCTCTCGTACCAGGCTATCGGTGGCCGCGGGCGCGACGGCAGCCGAGACCACCGTGACTGACACCTGAACCCGGGCCGTGCGCTGCTGCGCCTCGA
>CAZVKD010000105.1:0-9802 GCA_964627675.1 uncultured Gemmatimonadaceae bacterium | reverse complement strand
GCCGCCGAGTCGCGCGCCGCCCCACACTTCCACGATGCGCACCAGCACGGGATCGTCCGGCGGCGCGAAGTCCACGGTCACCACGGCCGCCCCCGCGCCCCGGCCCCCTTCGGCCGTGACCAGCACGCCGGAATCCCGCGGCCGGCCGATGATCCCTGTCCTGCTCGCGAGCGGGCCGCGTTCGGTGCAGAGCTCCAGCCAGCAATCGCCGAAGCCCCTGGCTGCCCCAGGTTGATAGGTTGGCCCGGTCAGTCCGCGCAGGCGATTGTACGGCCGGGACAGGCCCGCGTGCGCGAACACCCAGCCATTGCCGATGGGCCACACGCCGGCCTCGGCCGCCGTCGCCGGCTCACCGGGCCCGCTCTCCAGCGTCCACGTGCTGGCGTCCAGCAGCCACGGGCGTCGGGACAGAATGCTCGCCGAGGGAGCGTCATGCCGCATCCTGCGGCCTCCGGATCCCCGCTGGTCGAGCGATCCGCCACGCCGGCAGGTGGTGCCCGGCGGGCGCCGGCGATGTGAGCGCGCCGCCCGACGTCGAAATTGCCCGGGATCGCGGGTGATGGCCCGCCATCCGTCTACCGTCAACGACAAACCCCGCCACGGGGGCGGGGTCTGGTCCTCTCCTCACGCGCTCGAGCCCCTGGTGAGGCGCATGACCGGCCGCATCACCACGCCCGCGCGTCTTCCACGTAGCCGATATACGGCAGCGTCCGGTACCGGTCCGCGAAGTCGAGCCCGTAGCCCACCACCCATTTGTTGGGGATGTCGAACCCGATGTAGGACAGGTCCACCTCCACCTCGCGCCGCTCCGGTTTCCGCACCAGGGCGCACGCTTTGAGCGAGGCGGGCTCGCGGGCGCGCAGCAATCGCATCAGATAGTCGAGCGTATGGCCGGTATCCACGATGTCTTCCACGATCAACACGTGCTTGCCGGCGATCGTAGTGCGCAGATCCATGACGAGTCGCACTTCGCCCGTGAGCCGGGTGGTTGCGTTCCCGTAGCTCGACAGCGCAATGAAATCCACCGTGTGCGGAATCGTGAGTCGGCGGGACAGGTCGGCCAGAAAAATGAACGATCCCTTGAGCACCCCCACGAGCATCAGGCTCTCCACACCGGCGTAATCTCGCGAGATTTGCGTCCCGAGGGCGGCGACCTTGTCGGCGATGGCCTGCTCGGTGATGAGGACCTTGGGCGGCGTGGACGATGTGGGCATGGTCGGCGGTCATTCCTCGACGAACAGGGGGACGGTGGTGAACCGCTCGACGTCCACCAGACCGACGTCGGTGAGCTTGAGCTTCGGGATGACTTCCAGGGCGAGAAAGCTCATCGCCATGAAGGGATCGTGCAACCGGCTGCCCAGCGCGCGTGCCGCGCTGATCAGTTCGGCCATGCGGTCTCGCACGGCTTCGATCGGGAGATCGGACATGAGCCCGCCGATGGGGAGCGGCAACAGGGCGATCACCCGCTCGCCCTCGGCCACCGCCTGGCCGCCGCCGGCGCCCGCCCCGGCGCGCGCAGCCGCGAGCATGGAGACGTCGTCGGCGCCGATCACCACGAGGTTGTGGTGGTCGTGGGCCACCGTGCCCGCGATGGCGCCTCTGGCGAGGCCCACGCCCGCGACAAACCCGAGTCCCACGCCGCCGCCCCGCCCGTGCCGCTCGATGACGGCCATCTTGAGCAGGTCGCGCTCGGGGTCGGCCACGGCCTCCCCGTTGCGCGTGGCGGCCTCGACCACCAAGTGCTCCGTGACGATTTGATCGGGGATCGCGCCGATGACCCGCACCCGCCGGCCGGCGGCGGGGATCCGGAGATCAACCCGGGGCCAGTCGATGCGGACGGTATCGAGCACCGCACCGGAGACCGCCGGGGCGGGGGGAGCGGCCGCGATGCCATCCAGCATTCGCCCGCCGCTGGCCACGGCACGGCCCGCGACGTAGACCAGATCGGGGCGCGGCGAAGCGAGATCGTCGAGCACCACCAGGTCGGCCCGCCGGCCCGGGGCCACCGCGCCGCGGTCACGCAGCCGGAAGTGCTCCGCCGGGTTGAGCGTCGCCAGCCGGATGGCCGTGAGCGGCGGCAAGCCCTCCGCAATCGCGAGGCGCACGAGATGATCAATCGAGCCTTCCGCCAGCAGGTCGGCCGGCACCCGGTCATCGGTGCAAAAACAGAAGCGGCGCTCGGTCTCCGGCGTCACCAGCGGCAGCAGCGTCCGCAGGTTGTGCGCGTTGGTCGCCTCGCGCACGAAGATCGTCAGGCCGAGTCGCAGCTTTTCGCGCGCTTCGTCCAGCGTGGTGCACTCATGGTCCGAGCCGATCCCGGTGGCCGCGTACGCGTTGAGCTGGCGGCCGGAGAGGCCCGGGCAGTGTCCGTCCATCACGCGATCGCGGAACGCCTCGAGCTTGGCCAGCACCCCGGGATCGCCGGAGACCACGCCGGGGAAGTTCATCACTTCCGCGAGGCCCAGCACTTCCGGTTCGCCTCGCAGGCTTGCCAGGTCGCCCGCGCTCAAGGCCGCGCCCGAGGTTTCCATGTGCGTCGCCGGCACGCAGGATGACGCGTTCACGAACATGGTAAACGGCGCCCCGCGCGCGTTGGCCAGCATGAAGCGGATCCCGTCGAGCCCCGCCACGTTGGCGATCTCGTGCGGGTCCGTCACCGCGGTGGTTACGCCGCGCGGGACCACGGCGCGCGCGAACTCCCGCGGTGCCACCAGCGCGCTCTCGACGTGGACGTGCGCGTCAATGAACCCGGGCGCCAGATAGCGGCCTTCCAGATCCACCACCTCGCGCGCCTCCCAGCCCGCGCCCACGCCGGCGATGACGGACCCCGTGATCGCGACGTCGGCCTGGTGCACCTCGCCGGCGAACACGTTGACCACCTGTGCGTTCTTGAGCAGCAAATCCACCGGCTCGTCGCCCCTCGCGCGCCGAACCAGATCGGATAACGCGATCGTCATCGGGCGCGCTCCGGCTCGCCGGGAGTAAGCCTGACCGACACCGCCTGCCGTCCGACGCCCGCGGGGAACCGAACGTCGAACGCGGCGCGCGCGCCCTCCCGCCCGGCGAACGAGACGGACGCTCCGCCGCTCGCCACCACCGCGCGCACCGGCGCACCGTACAGCGCCACCACGTACGCGCGCCCCGGGGCTCCCTCCAGGTCCAGCAACCATCCCCCGCCTGCCGGCTGAAAGTCCAACACCCGCAACCCCTCGCTTTCCTGTCCCGGCGTCAGCGCCACGGCCGGCGGCTCCACCGCGAGACCGCCCCGCCAGGTGATTTCAACGGTGCGCGGCGTGTCGCCGACTGCCGCCACCAGGCCGCGTCGCTCCGCCCCGGGGGGCCCCGGCTGCTCGGTCGTCTCGCGTGCCACGCCGTCCAGCGTCAGGCGGGCCGCCGAGGCGCCCGCGGGCAGCATCGGCACCAGGATGACGTCCACCGGCCCGCCCGTGGCCGACAGCCGGATCACCTGCCGGCCGGCTGCCTGTTCGATCTCGGCCGCCACGGCGCTGCCGCCGACACGCAGCCGCTTGACTCCAACGCGTGACCAACTCGGTGGGAGCTGGGGCGCCAGGACCGCGCGCTTCCTCGGCGCATCCGGCTCCCAGCCCAGGAGGCCGTACACCAGCGGCGACACCAGCATGGACGTAGCGAAGAACTGATGCGGCACCGCGGTATCGAGCGGACGGTAGAATCGTCCCGACAGGAGTTCGGGATGCCGCCCGGGGGCCCAGTGAAAGGTGAGCTGCTTCAGGGCATCGAGCAGGGGATACCCGGCCCACGGTCGCTGGTAGTTGTACTGGCCCCAGATCACGAAGCCCGTCACGAACGGCCACACCGCGCCCATGTTGTAATGCATCGGGTCGTACAGCGGGCTCGCTGCCGAAAGCATGCGGGCGCCCCAATCCGCCGACACGGCGTCCGAGGCCAGCTTGGCGAGCGTCCTCCTGCCGCGCTCGGCGTCGAGCGCGTTGAACGCCGCCGCCGTTGCGGGCCAGACCGTCAACGTGTTGTTGGTCCCGCCGGAGCGGAGAATCCCGAAGGCGTGATGGCCCTCGGCCTCTCGCCAGTACGTCCGGTTCAGCGTCGCCAGCGCGGTGGCTCGCAGGCGGGCGGCTTCATCGGCCACCGGGCGCCGCTCCCGGACGCTGGCCATGTCTTGCATGGCGGCCAGTGCCTCGATCCACACCGACGCGAGATAGATGTCCTGATGGATCCCTTCGCCGATCGAGCCGACCTCGATGGCGCCCAGGCCGCCCGTCGTGTTTTCGATAATCCCGTCACCGTCGGTCTCCACCGTCTTGCACCAGGCGTACGCCTTCTCGACGGCGGGCCACAGGTCCGCGAGCAGGGCGTCGTCGCCGCTCGCCCTCCAGTACCGCCACACCGCGAGGATCCAGTAGGGCGTCGTGTCGGCGTGGTAGTACGCGTACGGGAAGTCCGTGAACCAGGGGAGTCGCCCGGCGGCCTGCGAGATCTCGTGGGTGATTTTGCCATCCGCTCGCTGATACCTCGCCAGGAACCGCAGCCCCTCGGCCACCTGCGGCCACAGGCCGATGGCGTCCATGGCGAGCGAGTTGATGGCCGCGTCGCCGCCGAAGAACCAGCCGAATCCCGGGCGCGTACTCCGGCCCGAACGTCCCCAGCCCGCCACCAGACCGCAGCCCAGGTCGGGATTGCATACCATCTGTTCATCCAGCGCCAGCGCGGACCAGGCGAGCGCGAGGTCGAGGCTGTCGTCCGGCGTGTCAATCGCCGTCACGGCGTCGAGCAGTCGCCGCGCGTGATCCTCGCGGGCGCGGTATACCTCCCTCGCGCCGGCGATCAGACGGCGGTAGATCGCGAGCACGCTGTCACGCGGGCCGGTCCCGGCGGCGATCGCGACCGGAATGAACTCGGTGCGCGCCCGCGCGGTGTCCACCGGAATCACGAACGTATTCGGCGCGTCCGGCAGCGCGTGCGCAGGGTGATCGGAGGCGACCGAAGCCCATGGCGAGCCGATGACCGCGTTCTGCTGCCGGCGGCTTTCCGACAGAATGAAGGCCCGCAGGTTCGCGTCCCAGAACGTGTACTGGCCGCCGAAAGCCGCTGGCCAGGCGTACTGGAACACCATGCGGAAGCTCACGCCGATCTCGAGCGGTCGCAGCGTGCGCACGTCGAGCAGCACCAGGAGCCCGGCGTCGTCCACGGGGGCGAGGATATGCTGCCGCACCGTGAACGTGGCGTGCGTGTACGTGATCGTGGTGACCGCCGGCCGGATCTCCACCCGCCGCGCCAGGTCCACGCCGCGCACGGGTTCCAGGTACTCGGGGATCCGAAACGACAGCTGGAAGTCGTCAGCCAGTTTGTACGGGTGCACCCACAGCTCGGCCGGGCCGGTCTCCGTCCCGAGCCACGCGGCCCGGCGCCCCACGACACCGAGGTACTGCTGCGCTCGCGCGTCGGTCCGAAGCGTGAGCGCCGACTCGGCAATCTCAAACCGAGGAACGCGCAGCCCATCTTGCGCCCCCAAGCCGCGCGAGGACGCCAAGCTGGCGATCATGACGACGAGCGGGCCGGCGGCGGCGGACAGCGTTGTCACGGGGCGGAATGTTGCATTCGGGTCGCCGGTGGCGCTACCCTGCACACCGGCTGGCTGCTGGATCCCAGTGGCTGAACACCATCGGCTCGTTCCCGCGAGGCCCCCGTGACCGACCAGCGCGCTGTCTCGTTGCTACCGCACCTCCGTCTCCTGTTCGATTACGACGCTTGGGCCAATCGCGAGGTGCTGCGCGGGTTGGGGGCGGGCCCCGCGCCGGAGCGTGCGGTCGCCCTCATGGCCCACATCGTCGCGGCCGATTGCTTATGGCTCGACCGAATCGAGCAACGACGCCAGCGGATGCCCGTGTGGCCCGCGCTCACGCTGGCCGAATGTCAGCAGGGCGCGGCGGGCGCGGCGCGGGAGTGGCGCGCCCTGCTGGAGGCCACCAGCGCCGGGGCGCTGGCGGCGGAGCGTACCTACACCAACACCAGGGGCGAACGCTGGTCCAGCGCCGTGGGCGATGTCTTGCTCCACGTCTTGTTCCACTCGGCGTACCATCGGGGTCAGGTCGCCGGCGCGGTGCGCGCCGCGGGCGGGGAGCCGGCCTACACCGACTACATCCATGCCGTGCGGTCCGGGTTCGTTGCCAGTGCGGCGGGGGCACGGTAGCTTGCGTCACCGAGCGACGCGTCGGTCACCGCTCACCGGAGAGGTCTCATGATTCGTCTGGTCACGCTCGCTGCCGCGGGCGCCGTGCTGGCCGGGGCCGCGGGATTCGTCCCGGCGCAGCAGAAGCAGACGGAGATTGTCGTCTACAAGAGCCCCACCTGTGGCTGCTGCGCCAAGTGGGTAGCCTACCTGCAAGAGCAGGGCTTCAAGGTCACCACGCACGACATCGAGGACATGGCGCCGGTCAAGCGCCGCCACGGCGTCACCAGCCGGGTGGAGTCGTGTCACACGGGCGTGGTGGAGGGATACGTGGTGGAAGGTCACGTGCCCGCGGACCTGATCCGGCGCATGCTGGCCGAGCGCCCGGACGCCGTGGGCATCGCGGCGCCCGGAATGCCCCAGGGCTCGCCGGGCATGGAAGGGCCGCGGAAGGATCGGTACGAGGTCGTGCTGTTCGACAAGAACGGCAACGTGACGGTGTACGCAGTGAGGTAAGGAGGCGTGAGACGGGCGGCTTGACGGCGGCGTTCGTCTCTTTCTGCGCCCCTCTCACCCCCGCCCGCCCGCCAGCCTGGCCGCATCGGGAGACTGTTTCAGCAGCCACATTGAGAGCGTTCCGACGGCGGGTCCCGGGGCCAGGAACGCGAATGTCCAGCGCCAGCCCACCGTAGCCACCAAGAGCGGGATCAGCTGGATGGATGCCATGGTGAGCAGGAACCCCATGGACGTCTGCGTCGTGAGCTGCGTGCCGACGTAGCCGGGATCCGACAGCTCGCTGACGCTCGCGCTGAACTGCGCCGAGTCGGCCACGATCGCGAATCCCCAGATCAGCGCCACCGCCGTCACCACCCACGGTCCGAACGGGACCGAGAGCCCGATCAGGACCGAGCAGATGCCGCTCGTGACCATACTCGCGATCGTGGTTCGGGTCCGGCCCCAGCGATCCGCCAACCATCCGGCCGCCACGCAGCCGATCCCGCCGGCGCCGATGGCGCCGAAGGCGGCGAGCGATGCCTTGACATCGGCGCTGGTCACGCCCGCCTCGCGGTAGGCGTACGCCAGGAACAGCGGGAGCCAAGTCCACATGGCGTAGAGCTCCCACATGTGGCCCAGATACCCGCCGTTGGCGCGTCGCAGCGGCCGATCGGCCAGCGCGCGCGCCATGTAGCGCCACTCGAAGCGGGGCGTCGGGGCCCGGTAGGGCCCGAGCTCGCCGAAGCGCCAGGCCAGCACACCGCCCAGCGCGGCGAGCGCGGAGGCCAGGTACATCACGGGCTGCCACGCCGTGATCCCGCCCAGCGCGCGAAAGACGTGGGGCGACGCGGATCCTACCGTGAGCGCTCCCACCAGGATCCCGATGGCGAGCCCGCGGTCCTCGCGGGTCCAGGTGGCAATGATTTTCATCCCGGGCGGATAGACGGCGGCGAGCGTCATACCGGTTACGAATCTGGCGGCGACCGCGAGGGCGAACGACAGGCCGAGTAAGGGGACGAGGGCATTGACGCCCGCGCCGACCCACGCCCCCAGCGCGATGACGCGCCGTGGCGGCAGGAGATCGGGCAGGTTGAGCAGGGCCGACAGGAGCGCGCCGGCCACGAAGCCGAGTTGCACGGCCATGGTGAGCCAGGCCGCCTGGGCGCCGCTCAGCCCCCAATGCCGGCTGAGTGCCGGCGCCACCGCGCTGGCCGAGAACCACAGGCCCATCGCCAGCAGCTCGGCAGCGGCGAGGAGGGTGAGGGTGCGCCACTTCGCCGCGGCGCCGCTCATGTCGAGCGGGCCGGAATCGTGCGGAACCCCGCGATGGCGTAGTGACGGTCAAACGTGAACGCGGTTCTCATCCCGTGCGCGCGCATGAGGGCGAAGCTCACCGCGTCCGTGAGCGAGAGCGCCTGGTCGGCGAGGCGGCGAATCCAGTCCGCCAGCGCCGCGTCCTGGAGATCGCGGTCGGCGAAGACCTCCTCAATCAGCGGGTCGGTCTTCAGGGTCTCGAGGTGGTCCGCGGCGCGTCGGGGACCGAGCCCGTACATCAGGTGCACGTGCAGCTCGGCCAGAATGAGGTTGGTCACGACGAGCGGGCGTCGCGCCGCGCGCAGCCGCCGCAGCTCCCGGGCGGCCGGCTCGTGGTATTGGTCGCGGGGATGAAAGGCTGCGAGCCAGGCGCCCGTGTCCACCAGGACAGGCTGGCCGCTCACCGGGGCGGCCGGCGCGCGTGGCGTGGTTCGGCGATCTTGCGCGGCGACGGGTATCCCGCCACCGCGTACTCGTCATGCCGAGTGGAGAGGTCCGAGGGGAGACTGGGCTCGTCCATCGTCCCGATCAGCGCGAGCACCGGGTCTTCGCCGCCGGGGGTCTCCAGGGCCCACCGCCGGAGGGCGGCGCGCACGGTTTCAGCCTTGCTGAGGCCCACCCGGGTCGCGAGGCGCTCGAGGAGCGCCTGGTCTCGCGCGTCGAGATAGACCTGGAGCGGCGCCTTCTTCACGGATATCCCTCGAGAATGTAATTAACAGATTGTAATACATGTAAGCTACTACATGCAAGCGGCCCGCCGGGCTATTCGTCCGGCGGGAGCAGGTCGAGCAATCGGTGCCCGTCCGCCTCCCAGACCTTCCCCTTGCGGATCAGGACGGGCGCGGCAAACGCGGGGCCGTCATACACGAACGTGTGGTACTCGCCCCGTTCGCCCGCGGGGTCCAGCCCTTCGGCGATGCCCAGCTCGGTGATGACGTCGGCGTCCAGCTCGCGGCCGAGGAAGCCGGACGCGCCGCGTCGCGGGTCCACGCCCACGATCAGCGCGCGGTAGCCGCGTTCCACCACCTCATACACCAGCTCGATCGGCAGCTCGCCCCACAACGGTTCCACGTGCTCCATGCCGGCGGCGCGCACGCGCGCTTCGTACCACGCGCGCACGTCCGCCAGGTGAATGTTGCCGAAGACCATGCCGCGGCAGCCGCGCGCCTTGAGATCGGCCAGCAGCGTCGCGAAGGCGGCGTCGAATCCGTCCGGATCGGCGCCGACCTGGACGCACCTGAGGTCGAGCGCCGCAGCCTGCTGCGCGATAAACTCGGCCCGGACCCCGTGAAACCGGACGCGTCCGGTGGCCCGGTCGTACACGTTGCCCATGAACCGAACGTCGAGCCCCTTGCGCCGGGCGCGTTCGAGGGCAAGCGTCGAATCCTTGCCGCCGCTGCTCATCAGGGCGTACGTCATAGGCACGCGAAGCTACCGCGCCACCGTGGGCCTTGTAAGGCAAGGGTCGCGTAACGGTCTCTTCACGGCCAATTGCCGGCCGCGTGAGCGCCGCGGTGCGACCGTCAAGCGACGGTGCGAACCCGGGAGGCAGTCCCGATGTCCATGCTGCAGAACCACGAGCGGGAGCAACTCCGCAACCTGTTTCGAGACAAGCTGCGGGAACCGGTCACGGTGCGGTTCTACACCCAGCGCGCCTCTCCCCTGTCCACGCCGGCGCAGCAATGCCAGACCTGTCGCGAGACGGGCGAACTGCTGGGCGAGCTGGCGGCCCTGACGGACAAGATCACGATCGACACCCACGATCTCGTGGCCGAGGCCGACGAGGCCAGTCGTCGCGGGATCGAACGCATTCCCGCGATGATCATT
>CAZVKD010000104.1:8539-9822 GCA_964627675.1 uncultured Gemmatimonadaceae bacterium | reverse complement strand
GAAGGGGTGGTCGAGGGGTTCCTCGCAGGACTGCACCGTTCGCCCTTTCACGGCTTCTCGGTCGAGTTCGCCGAGCACCGCCCGAATCAGGCGGGCGACGAGCTGCGCTACCTCGACTGGCGCATGCTCGCCCGGTCGGATCGGCTGTTGGTCAAACAGTACGAAGAAGAGACCAACCTCCGGGCCATGATCGTCATGGACGTGAGCCGGTCCATGGACTGGACCGGGGCCGATCGGCGTCTCACCAAGCTCGACTACGCCAAGCGGCTGGCGGCGGCGCTCGCGCTGGTGCTCCTGCGACAACGCGACGCAACGGGCATGATCGCATTCGATGACGCGGTGCGGACGATCGTGCCGGCCCGATCGCGCGGGCGCCAGTGGTGGACGCTGCTGGCGGCGATTGACGGGTTGGCGGGCGCCGGGGGAACCGCCGCCGAGCCCGCGCTGCGCCGCGTGACCGATCTGCTCCGGCGGCGGGGCCTCGTGCTGTTCATCTCGGACTTGCTGCTCGAACGCCGGCTGGCGCTGCTGGCGTTGCAGTACCTGCGGCACCGAGGTCACCAGGTGATGGTCTTCCATATCATGGATCCCGGGGAGCAGACCCTCGAGGGTCAACCCGAGGCGTTGTTCCAGGATCCCGAGAGCGGCGTGGGGGTCGTGGTGCGGCCGCGGGAACTCCTGGCGGCGTACGCGGACACGGTGGGGCGAGCCGTCCGCGAGTGGCGCGCGGCGTGCCGGGGCGGCGGAGTCGCCTATCACCACGTGCTCACCACGACCCCGTTCGGTTACGTGCTGCGTCGGGCGACGGCGCGGCGCACCCGCTCATGAGGGGGCTGCCACCGGGGTCGTGGAGATGGCGGCGGCGAGCCACCGCCTTCAGCTCCGTCACCGCTCTCAGGTTCTTCACAACCTCTGCACGATGGCCTTTCTCCAGCCGATAGTCCTGCTGGGCCTCGTTGCCGCGGCGATCCCGGCGCTGCTGCATCTTCTCACGCGCCGCCTGCCGCCCACGGTGACGTTCCCGGCCGTCCGCTACCTGGCCGAGACCGAACGGCGCCAGAGTCGCCGGATCAAGCTGCGGCATCTGTTGCTGCTGGCGTTGCGGACGCTCCTGATCGTGCTCGTGGTGCTCGCGGCGGCACGGCCGGTGGCCTCGTTGCGAGTGGGCACGGGACATGCGCCGGCGGCGCTCGGGCTGGTGCTCGATAATTCGCTGTCCTCCGGGGCCGTGGTCGGCGGCCGTCGCGTGCTGGACGATCTGGCCGACCAGGCTCGCCGGATGC
>CAZVKD010000104.1:0-8529 GCA_964627675.1 uncultured Gemmatimonadaceae bacterium | reverse complement strand
GCTGCTGCTGGCCGACGGCATTCCGCGCCGCATGAGCGTGGCGGAAGCGACGGCCGCGGTGGATCGCGCGGCGCCCTGGCCCAGGCGTCTGGACCTCGGCGCCGCCGTGCGGGCGGCGGCGCAGGTGGTGGCGGCGGAGGCCCTGCCGGCGCGGGAGGTCGTGGTGCTCAGCGACGTGCAGCGCACCGCGCTGTCGAGCGGGGATGCGGTGGCGGTGCCGGTGCTGGTCTCCGAGCCCACGGCCCCGCCGCCGAATCACGGCGTGGACTCGGCGCGCGCGGAGCCCGCGGTCTGGACGCCGGCCGGGGCCGTGCACCTCTGGGTGGGCGGCGATGGCCGGGAGCCCGTGCCGGTCCGCGTCGAGATTGCGGGCCGGGTCGTGGGCCGCGCATTGGCCACGCCCGGCGACTGGGTGGGAGTCAACGGTCGTGGGGCACGGCCCGGATGGGCGGTCGCGCGCGTGGCGACGGAGCCCGACGAGCTGCGGGCGGACGACGAGCGCCACGTGGCCCTGCGGGTGGCGGCGCCGGCCGCGGTATCGGTGGAGGTGGGGGCCGGCACGTTTGTCGGCGAGGCCGTTGCCGTGCTGCGCGAGGGCGGTCGGGTGAGGATGGGGGCCGATATCGTGCTGGCCGATCGCCTGACGCCGGGGTGGAGCATCGTGTTCCCGCCCGCCGATCCCGCGGCCGTTGGCGCGGTGAACCGAGCGCTCGCCGCGCGCGGCGTCAGCGCCCGGTTCGGCGATCGGCTGAGCGGCGAGTGGGTGCTGCGAGGCGACGTCGGCCCGGCGGACGGCGCCCGCGTGTTGCGGCGGCACGTGATTGACGGCGCCGAGGTCGTTCTGGGGCGCGCGGGCGCGGATCCCTGGCTGGTGCGCGCGGGCACCGTCGTTGTCGTCGCGAGCCGACTCGAACCGGACTGGACCCCGCTGCCGGTGAGTGCGGCGTTTCTTCCGTTTCTCGATCTCCTGGTCAACCGGGTTGCCGCGGGTGAGGCGCCGGTGGTGCGCGCCGCGCCCGGAGACGTGGTCGAGATCCCGGCGGGACCCCGCGAGCTGCTCACCTTGTCGGGCGCGGTGCCGGTGGCCGGCGATCGGCGGGTGACGGCGCCCCTGGAGCCCGGGGTCTATTTCCTTCGATCGGCCGCGGGCGATACGGTCGGCGCGGTGGAAGTAAATCACGACGCGCGGGAATCGCGGCTCGCGCGCGCGGACCTGCGTGCCCTGCGCGCCGCCCTGGGGGCCCAGGCTCGTCTCCTCTCGCCGGGGGCCCTCGAGCGGGAGGTATTCGGCGGCGCCGGCCGCGCGGACCTCTCGGGCGCGCTGCTCTTCCTGGCCCTGGTGGTGGCGGCCACCGAGTTCCTGGTGGCGAGCGCCGGCGCCCAACGCGCGCTGGCGATGCCGGAGTGATGCTTCCCCGACTGATCGCCGCCGTTCGCGCCGACCCGGCGTACCGCGGATTGCTGGCCGATCTCCCGCCGCGGGGCGAGGCCCGCGCCCTGGCCGGCCTCCCGGGCTCGAGCGGCGCGGTGCTCACCGCCGCGCTGTCGGAAGATCTCCCGCAACGCGTCACCCTGGTGGTGGCGCCGACGCCGGCGGCGGCGGAACGCTGGCTGGCCGACTTCGAGGTGCTGGCCGCGGGAGCGGCGCGCCTCTATCCCCAACGGGAAGCGTTGGGCGAGGAGGAGCCCCACCTCGAGATCGCGGGCGAGCAGGTCGAAACCATCGCCGCAGTGCTGAGCGGCCGGGTGCGGATTGTCGTCACCACCACGCGGGCCACGGCGGAGCGAACGCGGATGCCGGAGGCGGTGCTGGCGACGCGATTCGGGCTCGGGCGCGGCGCGGCCGTCAGGCCCGCGGAGGTGATCGCGCGGCTGGAGGGGATGGGCTACGAACGTCGTCCCAGCGTGGTGGATGTGGCGCAGTTCGCCGTGCGCGGTGGCATCGTGGACGTGTACGGCTTCGGGATGGCGAGCCCCATCCGGCTGGAGTGGTGGGGCGACGAGCTGATCTCCATTCGCCGCTTCGACCTCGACACCCAGCGCTCGGAAGGCGAAGTGGATGAGGTCACGGTGCTTCCGGTGTCGGCCGCGGCGGGCCGTCACGCCCCAGCGGCCGACGGCGTGGCCGGCGAGGGACGGGCGGCCGACGACGATTGTGGGCCGACGGGCAACGGGAGGCAGACGCTGCTCAATCTCCTGCCCAGCGACGCGCTGGTGATCTGCGCGTCGGGCGTCGGCCGCTCGGCGGTGGAGCGGCTCTGGCAGGAGGCCGAGCATCATCTGGATGTGGCGCGGCGCCGGGGAGAGAGCGTGCCGGGACGCGACGCGCTCCTGGTGTCACCCGATGCCTGGGAGCGCTCCTTCCAGGCGTTTGCGAGACTGGAACTCGATGGCGAGCCGGCCGGGCACCGGTTTCCGTTTTCACCCGCGCCGGCCATCGAGCAGGATATCGGGGAACTGGTGCGGCTGGCCGCGCGCTCGCCCCTCCTCATTTTGTGCGACAACGAGGGGCAGCTCGAGCGGTTGGAGGACCTGCTCACCGAGCCGGCGGGTGGGAGACTCCCGCCGGCGATCACCCTCGCGATCGGCGCGCTCCAGGGAGGCTTCTGGCTGCCCGGCCTCGCCGTGCTCACCGACCACGAGATCTTCCACCGAACCCGCCGCTTGGGGCGGGAGCGGCGCTACCGCGCCGCCATCGTCTCTCCCGCGGCGCGAGCGCTTACGCCGGGCGATTACGTGGTGCACCTGGATCACGGGATCGGGGTGTATCGCGGGATGGAGACGATCCGGCTGGGAGACGCCACGCTCGAGGTCGCGGTGCTGGAGTACGAGGGCGGCGACCGCCTCAACGTTCCGCTGTACCGGATTGACCAGATCGAGCCGTACCGCTCGGTCTCGGACGAGGTGGATCGCCCGCCGCCGCGGCTCGACCGCCTGGGCGGAACGCGCTGGGCGCGCCAGCGCGAGAAGACCGAGCGGGCGGTGCGGCGTTTGGCGGCCGAGCTGCTCGATCTCTACGCCCGCCGCACGCTGGCGGCCTCAATCCCGTGTCCGCCGGACACGCGGTGGCAGAAGGAGCTGGAATCATCGTTTCTGTACGAGGACACGCCGGACCAACGCCGCGCTTCGGACGAAGTGAAGCGGGACCTGGAACGCCCGCGGCCCATGGACCGCCTGCTGGTCGGGGACGTGGGATACGGGAAGACCGAGGTGGCGCTCCGGGCGGCGTTCAAGGCGATTCAGGGGGGCCGGCAGGCGGCCATCCTCGTCCCCACGACGATTCTCGCCGAGCAGCACGGCCGCACCTGCCGCGAGCGGCTGGCGCAGTTCCCCGTTCGAGTGGAGGTGCTCTCGCGGTTTCGGGCGTCGGGCGAGGTGCGGAGCGTGCTGGCGGACCTGCGCGAGGGGAAGGTGGACCTGGTGATCGGGACGCACCGGCTGTTGTCGCGCGACGTGATCTTCAGGGATCTGGGGCTGTTGATCGTGGACGAGGAGCATCGGTTCGGCGTGCGGCACAAGGAACGGCTGAAGGCGCTGCGGCTGGAGGTGCACGTGCTCACGCTCACGGCGACACCCATTCCCCGGACCCTGCATCAAGCGCTCTCGGGGCTTCGGGACCTGTCGCTCATCGAGACCCCGCCGCGCGACCGTTCGCCCGTGCTGACGTACGTGGAGCCGTGGGACGACGAGCTGTTGGCCGAGGTGCTGGCGCGGGAGTTGGATCGGGGGGGGCAGGCGTTCCTGGTGCACAACCGCATCGAGACGATCGAGTCGGTGGCCGGGCGGGTGCGGCGCCTTGCCCCTCGCGCGCGCGTGGCCCTGGCCCACGGGCAGATGCGCGAGATGGAGCTCGACGACGTGATGCGGCGATTCGTGGCCGGAGACGTGGACATCCTGGTGTCCACCATGATCGTCGAGTCGGGGCTCGACGTGCCCAATGCCAACACCATGATCGTGCATCAGGCGCACCAGTTCGGCCTGGCGCAGCTCTATCAGTTGCGGGGGCGCGTGGGCCGCGGGCACCGGCGGGCGTTCTGCTATCTGCTGGTACCCGAAACGGTGGATCCCCAGGCCGAGTATCGCCTGAGAGTGCTGGAGCAGCATACCGATCTCGGGTCGGGGTATCGGATCGCGCTCCGGGATCTCGAACTCCGTGGGGCGGGGAACCTGCTGGGGGCCGAGCAGTCCGGCTACGCGCACGCGGTGGGCTTCGATGTGTACATGCGGTGGCTGACGGAGGCCGTGCGCGCGGCCCGCGGGGAGGCCGCGGGGGAAGGGCTGCCCCCGCCCGAGGTGCTCTACGATGGGCCGGCGCACCTGCCCGACGAGTTCGTTCCGGACGAGGACGCGAAACTGGACCTGTACCGCCGGCTGGCGCGCGCCGGGCGGCATGATGAGATTGCGGCCATCCGCGCGGAATTGCGGGACCGGTTTGGTCCGCTGCCGCCGGAGGCGGAGGGGCTGCTGGTCGTGTCGGACCTGCGCGTGCTGGGCACGCGCCTGGGCGTGCACACCGTGGTGATTCGAGGCGACGAGGCGCGGCTGTCGTTCCGTGAGGAGGCCGCTCCGCGGCTGGCGGGGCTCACCACCGCGCTGGACGAGGTGCAGTTCGCCGCTGACATTCGGCGCGTCCGCCCGCTGGTCTTGCATCTCACGCGGCTGGGAGGCCTGGCGACCGGGCCGGCGCTGGTGCGCGCCCTCGCGGCGGCGGCCGGCGATGGGAGTCTCGGCGCCGGCACCGGGGCGCGGGACACGCCGGCGGAACGTCCGGGGCCGCGACCCGTCGCCGGAGCCACGAGAGCACAGGAGAGCCAGTGACCATTTGTTCCGGCCTGGGCCGCGTTGGCGTACTCGCCTGTGGGCTGGCGCTGCCCCTTGGCGGCTGCGGCCCGCTGCGGGAGGCGGTCAGCGCGCACGTGGATGTGGCCGCGCGGGCCGCGGGCAGGGAGCTTGGCGTCGAGCAGCTGGCCGAGTGGCTGGCGGCGGCTCAGGCCCTGCCGCTCCAGCCGGTCATCGCCGAGCGCGTCGCCCATCTGTGGGTGGACTACGTGCTGTTCGCCGAGCGCGTGTTGGCGGGGGACTCGCTGACCGATTCGGTGCGCGTGCTGGCGGCCCGCTGGCCCGATGCGCGACAGGCCATGGTGGGGCGGTTCCACGAGCGGCTCGTCGGCGAGCGAGTGCAGCTGGATTCCGCGCAGCTGGACAGCGTGTTCGCGGCTGGGGACCTGCGCTACATCCGCCACGTCCTGTTCCGGGTGACCCCGGACATGACGGCGGACCGGATCGCGGGCCAGCGTCGCCAGGCGGAGGCCGCGCGCGCGCGTCTGGCGGCCGGCGGGCCCTGGAGCGCCGCGAACGCCATGAGCGACGACACGCTGGCGCGCGCCCGGGGGGGAGACCTGGGCGTGTTGGGCCGGGGCGAGACGGTCCGAGCCTTCGAAGACGCGGCCTACGGCCTTGCGCCCGGGCAATTGTCGGCCGTCACCGAGACCCCGTTCGGCTTCCACCTGCTCCAGCGCCCGCCCCTCGGTGAAGTGCGCCAGTCATTCGACGCCGGCGTGCGCCAGCGGCTCGTGGCCCGGGTGGATTCGACCTTCGTGCGGGAGGCCGAGGCGCGCCGCAAACTGCGGGTGCTGCCCACCGCTCCCGCCCTGGTGCGGCGCGCGAGCGCCAACCCGTTGCTGTACCGCCTTTCGGGCGAACCCATCGCCCGATTCCACGGCGGCGGAGTGAGCGTGGGCGACGTGGTGCAGTGGCTGGAGGTTCTGCCGCCGGACGTGCAGCGGGAGATCCCGCAGGCAACCGATGCGGGCCTGCGAGGATTCGTGGGGACCCTCGCGCGCGAAGCCATGCTGGTGACGGAGGCGCGGGAGGCGGGGGTGCGGCTCGCCGACGAGGAGTACGACCGCCTGCGGGCAGCCCATTGGCGGGAAGTGTCCGCCGTCCGGGCGGCGCTGTCGCTGGATGGGGCGCCGGGCGGCGGACAAGGCGACGTCGTGGCCGGCCGTGTGGACGCCTACTTCGCCGTGATCGTGAAGGACCTGCAGCGCCTGGTGCCCGTGCCGCGGTTTCTCGCCGACCAGCTGCGGGAAGAACGGGAGCCGCGGCTCTATCCCGCCGGGGTGGCCCGGGCGTATCTGTTGGCCAGCGCGCTACGCGCCTCGCGGGATTCCGCCGCCGGGCGCGCCCCCGGCGCGGCCCGGGGCGGGGTGCGGCCGTGACCCGACGCCCCGGCTGGCTGGTGGCGGTGAGCCTGGCCTGCGGGGCGAGCGGGCTCGCTGCCCGGGCGCTCCAGGGCCAGGACACCGCCCTGGTGGCGGACTCGGGGTTCGTGGAGGTGGACCGGATCGTCGCCATCGTGGGCGACGTCGCCATCCCGTTCTCCCGGGTGGAGGAGCACATCAACATGCGTCGCGCCCGGGGTCAGCCCGTCCCGTCCGATTCGGGGCAATTGCGCGCGCTCTGGCGCGAGATCGTCGAAAGCATGGTGGACGAGGAGTTGGTGGTGCAGGAGGCGCAGCGCGACACCGCGATCGTGATTGACGATGCCGAGCTTCAGCGCGCCGTGGATGAAACGGTGCGGCAGGTGCGCCAGCAGTTTCGCTCCGAGCTGGAATACGAGCGCCAGCTGCGCGCCTCGGGCTTCGGTTCGCTGGAGGAGTACCGCCGCTGGATCACCGATCAGCGCCGGCGAGAGATGCTGCAGGAAGCCCTCATGCGCCGGTTGCGCGAGATGGACGCGCTGAAGCCCATCCAGCCGACCCAGGCGGAGATCAACCAATACTATCAGCGCGTCATCGCGGAGCAACCGGGTGAACGCCCTGCCAGCATCTCGTTCCGGCAGATCGTGATTCGGCCGCGGCCGGACAGCGCCGCCCTGCTCGCGGCCTTCCGGCTGGCCGACTCGCTGGCCAGGGAGCTTCGGGCTGGGGCGGATTTTGCCGTGCTCGCGCGCCGGTTTTCCCAGGACCCCGGCTCCCGCGAGCAGGGGGGCGAGCTCGGCTGGTTCCGCCGCGGGCGCATGGTGCGCGAATTCGAGGACGTCGCCTTCGCCCTGCGGCCGGGGTACGTGTCGAATCCGGTACGCACGGTGTACGGGTTTCATGTGATTCAAGTGCAGCGCGCCGAGCCGGCGGAAGTGCAGGCGCGGCACATCCTAATCACGCCCGAGATCACGGACGCGAACGTCGCCGAGGCGCGGGCCCGCGGGGACAGCGTGGTGGCGGCGCTGGCGCGGGGCGCGCCGTTCGATTCGCTGCATCGCTTGCTGCACGATCCCAGCGAAGAGTCGTTCGCGCAGGACGTGCCCCGTGACAGCCTGCCTCCGGAGTATCGGACCGCACTCGAGGGGCGGAAACCCGGCGAGGTGGTGGGGCCCATCGAGCTGGAGCGATCCGAGGGGCGCGTGCGGTATGCCGTGGTGTGGTTCGAGTCGGAGCGAGCCGCCGGACCCCTCAGCCTCGAGGAGGTGCGGGATCGGATCCGCGCCAACCTGGCTCAGGACAACGCGCTGCAGCGGTATCTGCGCACCTTACGCCGGCGAACCTACGTGGAAATCCGGCTCTGAGCCGTGGAGCCCCGCGTCGCCATCACGCTGGGCGATCCGCGCGGCATCGGACCGGAAATTGTCGCGCAGGTCCTCGCGGATCCGCCCCCCGGCGCTGAGTACGTGGTGATCGGCCCCGGCGGGTTGATCCATGACGTGCCGGCAGCACGCAAGATGGCCACCGATGACACGGCCCGACTCTCAGGACTCGAACGGCTGCGCCTGGACCCGGCGCTCGCGGGACGCCTTACCGGGCTGGCCATCGAGAAAGCGGCCGCGCTGGCGCTCGCGGGAGAGGTCTCGGCCATCGTGACGGGGCCGGCCGAGAAACGGGCGCTGCATCTGGCCGGCTACCGATACCCGGGCCACACGGAGTGGCTCGCCGCGCTGGCCGGCGGCGTGGACGTGGCGATGATGCTCGCCTCGGACCGGTTGCGGGTGGTCCTGGTCACCACCCATATCCCGCTCAAGGACGTTCCCCGCGCGCTCACCGTGGAGCGCGTCATGACGACCGGGCGTATCACCCGGCAGGCGCTCCGCTCGTGGTGGGGGATCGCGGAGCCACGGCTCGCGCTCTGTGCCCTGAACCCGCACGCGGGCGAGGGCGGGTTGTTCGGTGACGAGGATGAGACCGTCCTCGGCCCCGCCGCTCACGGGCTCGGCGCCGCCGGCCCCCTTCCGGCCGATACCGTGTTCGTGCGGGCCATGCGCGGCGAGTTCGACGCCGTGCTCGCCCCGTATCACGACGTCGGCATGACGGCGATCAAGGTGGCGTCGTTCGGGCGCGGCGTGAACGTCACGCTCGGCCTGCCGTTCGTGCGGACGGCGCCGGATCACGGCACCGCGTTCGACATCGCCGGCAAAGGGATCGCGGATCCGGGATCCATGCGCGCGGCGGTGGAACTGGCGGTCAAGCTGGCGGGGAGCACGTAGCGCCCGTGAGGGCTCACCGAGGCCCGTCATCGCTTCAACAGGAACTCCCG
>CAZVKD010000103.1:0-9887 GCA_964627675.1 uncultured Gemmatimonadaceae bacterium | reverse complement strand
GGGCTCAATCGGTGGGCGCGGAGCAACTGCTGCCGCGGGCGCGCACGCGACGGCGGCCGACAGCTTCGCCGCGCGCGCGCTCAGCGAGCCGGGCAATCCGGCGCACTGGTATCACCTGGGCGTGGCCTGGTTCTCGTTGGGGTCGCAGGAGCGGGCGCGGGCGGCGTGGATCCGGGCGGCTCGGCTGGCGCCGCGGCATGCCGCCATTCGCCGGGCCCTGGCCCGCACCGGCACCACGGACCCGCGCTCGCGAGGACTGGCCCGGGTGGCGCCGCTCACGCCGGACGAGGCTCTGGCGCTGGCCATCGGGTGGTGGGTGGCGGGCTGGCTCGTCCTCGCCCGGCGGCGCCGCCCCGGGATCGCGGGAGTGCTCATCGCGCTCGCTGTCGCTGCCGCCGCGTACGGGACGTGGGTCCAGACGCGCTATCAGGCGCCGGCCGCGCTCGTGCTGGACAGCGGTGCGCCCCTTCGAGAGGCGCCGTACGGGAGCGCGCCGGTGCTCGATCGGCTCACCGCCGGCGCCGCGGTGCGCGTCAGGGCCCTGAAAGGACGGTGGATGCTCGTGGAATTCGGACCGCGGCGAGGCTGGGTCCTCGGCGCCGACGTCGTGCGGCTCTGATGGGGCGCATTGTGATTTTGCCGGACGCGGTGGCGGACCAGATCGCGGCCGGAGAAGTGGTCGAGCGCCCCGCCTCCGTGGTGAAGGAGCTGGTGGAAAACGCTCTGGATGCCGGTGCCGCCGAGATCGCGGTGGATCTGGACGACGGCGGCGTGGCCCTGATTCGGGTGAGCGACGATGGGGCCGGGATGGATCCGGACGATGCCCGTCTCGCCGTGAGCCGCCACGCGACGAGCAAGATCCGCTCGGTGGGCGATCTGGTGGGTGTGGCCACGTACGGGTTTCGTGGCGAGGCGCTCGCGGCCGTCGCCTCGGTCTCGCATTTCGAACTCGAGACCGCGACGGCGGGCGCCGCCTCCGGTACGCGCGTTCGGGTGATCGGCGGCCGGCTGGAGGCGGTCGAGTCCGCGGCCCGGCAGCCGGGGACCACGGTCACCGTCCGACGGCTGTTCTTCAACACGCCGGCGCGGCGCAAGTTCCTCCGCACGCCGCGGGGCGAGACGCGGGCGGTGCTGGAGAGCGTCATCGCGCTCGCGTTGGCGCGGCTCGACGTGGCGTTCCGAGTGACCGTTGACGGTCGCGTGGCTCTCGACGCGCCGCGGGTGGCCGAGGTTGACGAACGGATCGCGGCGCTCTTCGGACGCAGGCTCGCCGGGGAGCTGGTGCCGGTGAGCGGCGGAGAGGGGGCGATCTCCGTTGCCGGCTTCGTCCAACGGCCGTCCGATGCGCGCCCCTCGGGGCGGAAGGCGTACCTGTTCGTCAATGGCCGTCCGTTTCGAGATCCTTTCCTGGTACGCGCGGCGGAGGCGGGATTCAAGGGGACGATTGACGCCGGCGCCCGACCCACTGTGATTCTCTCCATCGGCGTTCCCGGGAGCGCCGTGGACGTGAACGTGCATCCGGCCAAGCTCGAAGTGCGATTCCGTGATCGGTTTCTGGTCGAGCGGACGGTGGAGGAAGCCGTCCGAGCGGCGCTGCGTCCGCTGGAGGCTTCCGCCCTGCTCCGCGGACCGGACGCCGGCGCGCCCACCGGCGCCGATGTCGCCGCGAATCGGCCCGTCGTGCAGGCCGTGATGCCGATGGGCTGGCGCGGGACGGCGCCCCGAGCGGCCGGGCCGCAGTCGTCGCTCCCCATCGAGGCCACCGAGTGGCCGCCAAGCGGGAGCGGAACCGGAGAGCCGATCCAGGTCTTCGATACCTACCTGGTGTTCGAGACGCCCGAGGGTCTCGCGATTGTGGACCAGCATTCGGCGCACGAGCGCGTGTTGTTCGAGCGGACGATGGCCGAGCTCTCGGGTGGGGGAGTCGCCGCGCAGCATCTCCTGCTCCCCCTCACGCTGGACCTGGGTGCCGAGGAGCTCGAGGTTGTGGACGCGCAGTCAGATCTCCTCCGGTCCGTGGGGTACACGGTGGAGCCCTTCGGCGGCCGCTCGATCGTGGTGCACACGGTGCCCAATCCGCATCCGCGGTTCGACGCCAGGCGTTGCCTGGAAGAACTGGTGGCGGACCTGGCCCGCGGACGCTTCGGCGCGTGGTCCAACCGGCTGGAACGCTTTGCCGCCACATTCGCCTGCCGCGCCGCGATCAAAGCCGGGCATCGGCTCACGGTGCCGGAAATGCGGGAGCTCTTGTCTCGATTGATGGCGTCCGACCTGCCACCGCACGACGTTCACGGCCGGCCCACCATCGTCCACCTGCCGCGCGCGGAGCTGGAGCGCCGGTTTGGCCGCGCGTAGCCCGCGAGTCCCGGTCATCGTGGGGCCGACGGCGGTTGGGAAGACCGCGCTGGCGCTCGCGCTTGCGCGCCACTGGCCGATGGTGGTGATTTCGGCGGACTCCCGCCAGGTCTACCGGGGCCTGGACATCGGGACGGGCAAGCCGACCCGCGAGCAACAGGTGGCGGTGCCTCACTACGGCCTCGACCTGGTGGAGCCCGGCGAACGGTACAGCGCCGGGCGGTTCGCGCGGGACGCCGCCGGCTGGTTGACCGCTCCGCCAGCCGGCAAGCGAGTCGTCATCGTCGGCGGCACGGGGCTCTACATTCGCGCGCTGGTGGACGGGCTGTTTCATGAGCCGCCCCTCGACCCGGAGCGACGCAAGCGGCTGGAGGTTTGGGCGGCCCGCGAGCCCCGACTGGCGCGATGGGCGGCGCGGCTCGATCCTGGCTTCTCCGGCGGCGGCCGGCAGCGGGCGGCGCGCGGGGTGGAGGTGGCGCTTCTCACCGGGCGCCCGCTCTCCTGGTGGCAGCGCATGGCGCGGGCGGAGGGCGTCTTGCGCCCGGTGTACGTCCGGCTCACGCTGCCGCGGGCGCTGCTGCATCGCCGGATCGCCGAGCGCGTCCGGCAGTGGCTGGCCGCGGGGTGGGTGGATGAAGTGCGCGCGGTGATGCAACGCGGGGTGGCGCCGGGCGCGCCCGGGCTGGATGCCGTGGGGTACCGCGAGATCGTGCGCCGGTTGCAGGGGGAGCTTGGCGTGTCGGAGTTGCCGGAGGCGATCATGGCAGCCACGCGCCGGTACGCCAAGCGCCAGGAGACGTGGTTTCGGCACCAGCTCGGTGGCGGGCCCGTGCTTACGTTGGACGCCAGTGAGTCCGTGGAGGCGCTGGCCAAGCGGTTCATGGAGCATTGGGAGGCTGAATTCGCCGCATGAAGATCGGGATCACCTGCTATCCGACCTACGGCGGGTCCGGCGCCGTGGCGACCGAGTTGGGCATCGCGCTGGCGCATCGCGGGCACGAAGTGCACATGATCTCGCACGCCTCTCCGTTCCGGCTGCGGCATTTCGCCGAGCACGTGTTCTTTCACGAGGTGGACCTGACCAGCGGCGCCTACCCGCTGCTGGAGCATTTCCCCTATCCGCTGGCGCTCGCCGTCAAGCAGCACGAAGTGGCGCACCGCGAAGGGCTCAACGTGATGCACGTGCATTACGCCGTCCCGCACGCCACGGCTGCGTTGCTGGCCAAGCAGATGCTGGCGGCCGAGCGTGATCTCAAGGTGATCACGACGCTGCACGGCACGGACATCACGCTGGTGGGGCAGGCGCGGTCGTTCTTCACGATCACCAAGTTCTCGATCGAGCAGTCGGACGCCGTGACCGCGGTGTCGGAGTATCTGCGGGAGGAGACGTATCGCGCCTTCGAGTGCAGCGCGTCGGGCATCGAGGTGATTCCCAACTTTGTGAACCTGGCCGAGTACTTCCCGCACGAGGCCGCTCCACGGCCCGAGTTCGCGCCCGCCGGAACGAAGATGGTGATCCATGTCTCGAACTTCCGCCCGGTGAAGCGGGTGCCTGAGGCCCTGCGGGTATTCGCCCGGATTCGGGCGGCGGTGCCGTCGGTGTTCGTGCTGGTCGGGGACGGCCCCGATCGCGCCGAAGCCGAGGCAGAGGCTGAACGCCTCGGTCTGGTGGACTCCGTGTTCTTCCTGGGCAAGCTCGACACGGTGGCGGACCTGCTCCAGGCCGCCGACTTGTTTCTGCTGCCCAGCACGTCGGAGTCGTTCGGGCTCGCCGCGCTCGAAGCGATGGCGTGCGGAGTTCCGGTCCTGGCGAGCAAGGTTGGGGGGCTGCCGGAGGTGGTGGAGGACGGGGAGTCGGGTTGGCTCATCCCGCCGGGGTCGCACGAGACGGACATGATGGCGGAACGCGCCATCGAGTTATTCCGCAGCCCGGCGTTGTGGCACCGGATGCGGAGGGCCGCGGTGGACCGGGCGCGGCAATTCTCCGCCGACCGCGTCGTGCCGCGCTACGAGGCCTTGTACCAGCGGCTCGCGGGGGTATGAGGTACGACGGTCTCTCGGAATCCCAATTGGCCGTGCAACTCGGGGCCGCTCGGTGTCTCGTGCTGGACCGGGCGGGGAGCACGCTGGACGTGCTTCATCAGCTGGCCGCGGATGGCGCCCCGGCCGGCACGGTGGTGCTGGCTGACGAACAGCTGGCGGGGCGGGGGCAGCGGGGCCGCCGGTGGCTGAGTCCCCCGGGTTCGGGCATCTGGCTCGGCTACCTCGTGCGCTCGGACGGGCCGGTGGGTGGCGTGATGTCACTGCGGGTCGGCCTCGCCGTGGTGGCGGCGCTCGGTGAGCTGGACGTTCCGGCGGCGCTGAAGTGGCCCAACGACGTCATGCTGGGCTCGAGGAAGCTCGCGGGCATCCTGTGCGAGGCGCAGAGCGGTGGCTCGCGCGGAGAGCCTGGAGCGGACGAGGCGAGGGATGCGGGACGGGACACCGGGTGGGTCGCCGTTGGCATCGGGATCAATGTGCACGGGCCCGTCCCGGCCGAGGTGGCCGACACCGCTGCGGCGATCAGCGAGGTTCAGCCGCATGTCACGCGCCTGGCCGTCCTGCACCGGCTGATTCCGAAACTGCACGCGCTGGCGTCAGCCGAGGTTCTGTCGGCTGCCGAACGTGCGGCGTATGAGCGGTGCGACTGGCTCGCCGGCCGGAGGATCCTCGAGCCCTTGAAGGGCAGGGTGGAAGGCGTGGACGCCGATGGCGCCCTGCTGGTCGCCACGGCTCGCGGGCGGCGCCGGGTCGTGGCGGGCTCGGTCGTCCCGGCGTGACGCCCCGCGTGGCACTCACCTGGGGGCAGGCATAGGGAGGACGGGTGCTCCTGGTCTTCGACGTTGGAAACACGGAGATCACCGCCGGGTTGTACGCCGGCGAAGCGCTGCGGGCGCAGTGGCGAATCACGACCGCCACCCAGCGCACGACGGACGAGTGGGCGGCCCTGATCACGTCGCTGCTGGCGCAGGCGGGGCACTCGACGCACGAGATCAAGGCGGCGGCGGAGGCCTCGGTGGCTCCCGCGGTGACGGAACCGCTCGCCGACGGCGTGCGGCAGGCGATTGGGGTGCGGCCGGCACTGGTGACGCCGCTGTCCCGCCTGCCGATCACGCTCGACGTGGACGAGCCGATGTCCGTGGGGGCCGATCGCATCGTGAACACCCTGGCCGCGTGCGAGGTGTTCCGCCGCGACACGATCGTGGTGGACTTCGGCACGGCGACGACGTTCGACTGCATTACCGCCGATCGGCGCTTCATCGGCGGCGTGATTGCGCCGGGGCTCCAGACCGCCGCGGAGACCCTCACGCGACGGGCCGCGAAGCTCCCCGCCACGGAGCTGGTCCCGCCCCCGCGGGTCATCGGACGGCGGACCGAGGACTGCATTCGCGCGGGGGTGTTGTTCGGCGCGGCCGAGGCGGCGGACGGCCTGGTGCGCCGGATCAAAGCGGAGTGGCCCGGCGGACGCGCGCCGTTGGTCGTGGCCACCGGCGGCCTGGCGCCGCACGTCGCGAGCCTCACCCGGGAGATCGAGCGGGTGGAGCCCGAACTCACCTTGGTGGGCCTGCGGTTGGCGGCGAAGCATCTGGGTCTTTCCTGGTAGCCGGTTGAAGTGGCCGCGCTGCGAGGCTAAATCTCTAGCCGACCGTTCCGACCAAACATGACGGGGAGTCCATGACAACCGCGGCTGAGCCTGCCGTCGGCGGGCAAACAGACGTTCGAACGATCGTGGGAGGAGGCGCCAAGCTCGGTGCCATCACCGCGGCGGGCGTGGTCGCGTTCGCCATGGTGTCCCGCCTGCTGGCGGGTCCGGTGGAGGTGGTGGTGCAGTCGCTGCTGGTGTTCGCCGGGCTCGCCGTGTTCGCGTTCCTGCCCGCGGCGTGGGTGCGGCCGCGGGGCATTGACGCCATCGCCTGGACGTCCATGATGGGCCTGCTGGGCGCCGGGTTCTTTACCGTGGTGGACACCGCGGTGCTCCGCCCGGTGAAGGTGTACCACTGGACGTGGGATCAGATCGGCGGAAGCGGGTGGTGGTATGTCCCCATCTGGTGGATGGGCTCCGCGTTCCTGGCATGGTTGGGAGCTTGGCTCTTCAGTCGGGGCGGCGGTAGGAGTCCAGCGGTGCGCGCGGGCCAGACGGTGGGTGTAGGGGTCGTCTTGTTTGCCGTTATCGTGATGACCGGGATCTTGCCGTTTCATGCCGGGACGGCGGCGCTCGCGGGCACGGCGGGCTTGGTCGTGATGGTTCCTCTCGTGGGTATCCTGCGCGGCGCGTGACCGAAGGACGGCGCCGCCCGTGGTTGCTGGTCGGCGGTTGGCTGCTCACGCCCGTGGTGGCGTGGGCAGTCGCGTTTTGGGGGAGCTGGATCGGCGCCACGCTGGGTGTGCGGTTCCCCCCCGTGGCCGGCCTGGTTGCCATGGGGGTGGGGGCGTTGGGGGGAGCCGTGGGCGGCCTTGCGGCATGGATGTGGGTGCTGCGGCGGCTTCGCGGCGCCGCGGCTGAGCGGGGCGGCGCAAACCGCGGTGACGTCGTGAAGCTACGGTCGCCCCAGCAGGAGACCTGGGACCGGTACTGGGGCGACAAGGCGCTGGTCTCGGACGTGTACCCGGCCGTGACCGACCTGCTGGGCGAGATCACTCGCGTCCTTCCCGACCTGCGAGGGCGGCGCCTGCTCGAGGTCGGCGCTGGGACGGGCAGGGAAGCGCACGCGCTGGCCGACCGCGGCGCCACGGCGGTCGCGCTGGATTTCTCCCCTCAGGCGTTGCGTCTCTCGCGCCAGATCTCTCCGGGGGTACGCCTGGTGCGGGGCGACGCGCTCAGGGCGCCGTTTCGCTCGGAGAGCTTCGACTTAGTGTATCACCAGGGGCTGCTCGAGCATTTCCGGGACCCTGCGCCGCTCCTGGACGAAAACCGCCGGTTGCTCCGGCGCGGCGGACTGCTCCTGGTGGACGTCCCCCAGGCGTTTCACGCCTACACGATCCTGAAACAGACCCTCATGGCGCTGGGCCGCTGGTTTGCCGGGTGGGAGACGCAGTATTCTCCCCGGGGGCTGCGGCGCCTGATCGAGCGATCAGGGTTCCACGCGGTGCGGTGTTATGGATACGGGATGCACCCGGGTCTCACGTACCGAGTGCTGCGAGAGGCGCTGCGGCGAGTTGGCGTGTCGTTGCCCCTTGCGCCCAACCTCGGGCCGCTGCAGGCCGTATACCAGGGGTGGCACGGTCTGTTGCGCCGGATCGAGCGGAGCGGCATCGGCCCCTGGGTTTCGCTGACGGTGGGGATCATCGCCCGCCGGGAGGATTAGCCGTGCGCATTCACTTGCCCTCGTCGGCCGTCGTTCTCGTCTTGCTCGTGCGGCCGGCCTTGGCGGTGGGTCAGACGCAAGATGCCGAACGCGAGCTGCTGCGCGCGCGCGCGGCGCCCACGGCCGTCGCGCCGGTGATTGACGGGCGGTTGGACGACACGGCGTGGCGCGACGCAGTGCCCATTGGGACGTTAGTGCAGCGGGAGCCCTTCGAGGGGCGGCCGGTGTCGGAGCGTACCGAAGTGCGCCTCCTGTACGATCGCGATGCCTTATACGTCGGTGCCTGGATGTACGACACTGAACC
Organism: uncultured Gemmatimonadaceae bacterium; assembly: GCA_964627675.1. Taxonomy (GTDB): domain Bacteria; phylum Gemmatimonadota; class Gemmatimonadetes; order Gemmatimonadales; family GWC2-71-9; genus JACQHC01. The sequence goes on along the minus strand of CAZVKD010000103.1, from coordinate 1,883 downwards.
CGGGGCGATCGTGCGGGGGGAGATTCGGCGCGACGCCGCACTGGAGGACACGGATGCGTTCTTGATCGTGCTGGACACCTACCTCGATCGCCAGAACGCGTTTGTGTTCGGTACCACGCCGGCCGGGATCGAGTATGATGGGCAAGTCACCCGGGAGGGCGGCGGCGGCGGCATCCAGTCGGTGCGTCAGCAAGGCGGGGCGGCGGCGGGGTTCAACCTCAATTGGGATGGGAGCTGGGAGGTCGCGACCTCCCGGGACGACCGGGGCTGGTATGCCGAGTTCCGGATCCCCTTCGCCACGCTGCGCTACCCGCGTGGCGGGGCGCAGCGCTGGGGGATGAACCTCGCGCGCCACATCCGGCGGCGGAACGAGCAGGCGTACTGGTCGCCCGTCGGGCGGCAGTACAACCTGTGGCGGATTTCGGATGCCGGAACGCTGGAGGGCATCGTGGCGCCGACGCGTCACCCGGTGGACGTCACGCCCTTCGTGCTCAACGCCGCCTCGCGGGACTATCGCGCCACCACGGCGTGGCCCGATGAGTGTCGGAACGGGCGGCCCACGTGCCGATACGCCATGGGGAGCGTCCGGGGCGAAGTCGCCGCCGGCGTGGACGCGAAGATCGGGCTCACGCCGAGCCTCACGCTCGACCTGACCTACAACACGGACTTCGCGCAGGTGGAGGTGGACGAGCAGCAGGTGAACCTCACCCGGTTCAACCTGTTCTTTCCGGAGAAGCGGCCGTTCTTCTTGGAGAACGCCGGTTTGTTTTCCGTGGGGACGTCGGCGCAGGGCGGCGGGCAGTCGGTGGAAATGTTCTTCAGCCGGCGGATCGGCATCGGGCCGGGGGGCGTGCTGGTGCCCATTGTGGGCGGCGGTCGGCTGACCGGACGGCTGGCCGGGTTGAACGTGGGGCTGTTGGACATCGTGACGGAAAGCGCAGGGACGATCCCGGCCAACAACTACGTGGTGGGGCGGGTGGTGCGCGAACTGCCCAATCGGTCGCGTGCGGGCGCCATGATCATCAGCCGCGAGGCGACGGAAGTTGACGGGGACTACAATCGCACGTATGTGGCCGACGCCCGCTGGGGGATCGGGGAGGCGTTGAACGTGGACGCGTTCGCCGCGCTCACGCGCTCACCCACGCTCTCGGGGCGGGAGCACGCGGCGGGTGTGACCGCGGCGTACGCCACGCGGCACTGGCGCTGGACGCTGAATTACAAGGAGGTCGGCGAGGATTTCAATCCCGAGGTCGGTTTCCTCGAGCGCTCGGGGTATCGGATGTACTCGGGGATGTTGATGCGACATCTCCGCTTTCCCGGCCTCCCGTGGCTCCGCGAGCTCCGGCCGCACGTCTCCTACCGCGGCTGGTACGGTTTCGACGGGTTCAACCAGACCCGAAACGTTCACTTCGACTCGCACATCGAGTTCGCCAATGGCGCGTTCTTCAGCCCGGCGATGAATCTCACCAGAGAGGGGCTGAAGGAGTCGTTTACCATTGCGCCGGGGGTTACCGTGGTGCCGGGCACCTACGATCACGTGGAGGCTGCCTGGCGGTTCAATACCAACGAGGGTGCGCCACTGTCGCTCAACGGGGGCATTGATTGGGGCGGGTTCCTGTCGGGGAAGCGTCGCGGTGGGTTCGGTGCGCTCACCTATCGGAGCGGCGCCAAGCTTGCCTCGTCGCTCCGGGTGGCGTACAGCGACGTGGATCTCGCCGAAGGGAACTTCGAGGTCGCCCTGGTCGCGCTCCGCGTGGCCTATTCGTTCACGCCCCGCGTGTATCTCCAGTCCCTGATGCAGTACAACGAACAGGCGCGGAGCTGGTCGGGCAACGTGCGGTTCGGCTGGCTGGGGACCGCCGGCACCGGGTTGTTCGTGGTCT
>CAZVKD010000102.1:0-9949 GCA_964627675.1 uncultured Gemmatimonadaceae bacterium | reverse complement strand
CGTCCCCACTGATCCGGGCGCTCCGGCGCGCGGCCGTCGGCGGGCCGGGCCAGAGCCTGGGCTTTCTCATCGCGCGGCGAGCCGCACGGGGCGTGCTGGCCGCGGACCTCGCGCGAAGCGGGGGCATCTACCAGGCCACGCTGGCCGGGGCGCCGGCCGCGGCGGTGGTCTCGGTGGACGCGGCGTGCGGGTTCTTCGGCGCCGCCCTGGCCGAACTGTTGCGGACGTTCACGGATTTCGACGGCGCGTTGTTTCACACCGAGTGCCGGGCGCGCGGCGCCACGGTGTGCCGCTGGACCTCGACCGCGCGCGGGGAGTGACGCATGGGAATCACGCTGGCCCGTCTCAACCTGGAAGATCTTCGCAGCGCGCTCAAGTCCCTGGGACTGGATGGATGGCTGCTGTATGACTTCAAGGGCGCCAATCCCATCGCGCGCCGGGTGCTGGGACTGGGCGGGCTGGTTACCCGGCGGATATTCGTATGGCTTCCGGCCGCGGGACCCCCGGTGGCGCTGGTCCACCGCATCGAAGCCCATGGGTTTGCCGAATTCCCCGGGGAGTTGCGTCTCTATGGCAGCTGGCGGGAGCTGGAGCAGGAGCTGGCATCGCTGGTGCGGGGGCGGCGCGTGGCGCTGGAGACGTCGCCGTCTGGTGGCGTGCCATATCTCGACCGCGTGCCGGCCGGAACGGTGCACATCCTGGAGCGCATTGGCGCCGTGCTCACGGGCTCCGGGCCGCTGGTCAGTCGCTTCGCGTCCGCTTGGGCGCCGTCGGAGAGGCGGGACCATGAAAGGGCGGCCGAGGCCCTTGCGGCGATTGCCCGCGCGGTCGTGAGCGACGCGGTGCGATCGCCGGGGAAAACCACGGAGGCCTCCGTCCAGACGGCCGTCGTGGCCGCCATGGAGCGGGCCGAGCTGATCGTGTCCGACCTGCCGGTCGTGGCATTCGGCCCCAATGCGGCGAATCCTCACTACGAGCCCCGGGCCGATCGGGACGTCGTGCTCGAGCGGGACATGGTCGTGCTGCTCGATCTGTGGGGTCGAACCAGTCCCAATACGGTCTTCGCGGACCAGACGTGGATGGGGTACTCGGGCGGGGCGGTCCCCGACGACGTGGCTCGGGCGTGGGCGGCGGTGCGGGATGCCCGGGACGCGGCGCTCGATCGGGTGCGTTCGTGGCGGGCAGGCTCGGGTCTCACCGGGGCGATGGTGGACGAGGCTGCGCGGGACGTCATTAGCGCCCGGGGGTTCGGCCCCGCGTTCCTCCACCGTACGGGTCACTCGATTGACGGAGAATTGCACGGTTCCGGGCCCAACCTTGATAACTTCGAGACCAATGACACGCGTGAGCTGGTTGCGGGCGTTGGTTTCTCGGTGGAGCCGGGAGTGTACCTGGCGGGGAAGTTCGGGGTACGCAGCGAGGTGAACGCCTACCTTACCGACGAAGGTGCCCACGTGACGCCGCACGAGATTCAACAGGACCTGATTCTGCCCGTGTGAAGCGGGCGGCCCCGGCTGTCACGCGAGACGTCGGAGCGCGGGGGTCCTGATCGCCTGCCCTCGCTCGGGTTGGCTCGTCGTCAGCTCGCCTCAAGAGCTGGGCCGCTCAACAGTAGGCGCACCATCCGCTCATAGCGCCGCTGCCCTTCGAGCAGCGCGTCCTTGGCCACGTGCTCGTGATCCGTATGCGCCACGCGGATCGAGCCGGGCCCCAGGAGAAACCGCTCTCCCCACGGCTCGAGCCATGGGAGGTCGGTCCCGAACTTCACCACGGACGTCTCGAACCCCGGAAGAGCGCGTAATCGCACCGGGGGCGAATCGAGTGCCACGGTTACCTCAACAGAGTCACCGGCGGCGCGCTCGATCGCGGCCAGCAGGCCGGCCGTCTCAGTGACGGTCCGGATCACGACTTCGGCCGTGCACCGATCGGGAACGACGTTGCCTCGGACGCCCCCGTGGATCGTGCCGATGTTCAGCGTGCATTCGCCGAGCACCGGGTCCGCGGGCAGCGGGAGGCGGCGGATGCGGTCGAGCGCGTCCAGCACCGGCTCGATCGCCGAGCGACCTTCTTCGGGGTAGGCAGAGTGGGCCGCCCGGCCCCGCGCCGACAGTTGGAGTCGCAGGATGCCCTTGGTTCCGAGCGCCAGGAGATTCTCGGTCGGCTCCCCGTTGATAAGGTAGCGGCCCTTGGGTTCAATCGCCGCCGCGGCCCGTGCGCCGTCCGCAATTTGCTCTTCGCCCACCACGAACAACAAAGCCACTCGGCACTCGCCGGACTCCGCGAGCCGCTCCGCGGCGGCGATCTGGGCAGCTGCGATGCCCTTGGCATCGCAGGTCCCACGACCGTAGAGGGTGGAATCGTCTTCCCGCACGGGCAGCGAGGGAGGGACCACGTCCATGTGGGTGGACAGGACGACGACGGGACAGTCTCGATAGGCGTACACGTTGAACCGACCCGCGCTCACCGGCTGGCGAACGACGGTAAACCCCCGGGTCGCCAGCGTCTGGGCCAGAAACTCGCCGACGGCGCCTTCTTCGCCGGTAGGCGAGTCGATACCGACGAGTTCGCGGGCGAGCGCAATCGGGTTCAGAAGAGCCTGCATCAGGCGATCGCGGCGCGCGCCTGCCGCGCGGTCCACAGCCACCAGACCAGCGCGGCCCAGACCAGCGTGCCAACGCCGGCGTGCAGGGCTCTCCAGCCCGCCGGAAGCGCCAGGAGCACCATCGCGGCGGCCAGCCCGATCTGCGTTGCCACGATCGCCAGCACCAGCCGGAGGGGCCGCTTGGAGGCGAGAACGCGCCGGCCGGGGCCTGCCGCGAGTACGCCGAGATAGACCAGCAGGCCGTAGGCAGCGAGCCGGTGGACCCAGTGGATGACGGGCAGGCCGCTCGGTGTTGCGGGCCACCACTGGCCGCTGCAGAGCGGGAAGCCCTGGCACGCCGGACCGGCGTGCATGCTGGCCGTGACACCGCCAAGCAGCACAGCGGTCCCCCCGAGCACGGCGGCAATGAGTGCCGATGGCGCCTCTGGGCTCACCGCAGGCTTTCCCTGGGAAGACGGGCTCCCGAACGCCGGCACTCCGGCCCGGAATCCGCTCACCATGACAACGGCGAGTAACGCCATGGCGGTGCCGAGGTGCAGCACCACGGTGGCCGGCGGCAGTTCGAGCCACACGGTGACGGCGCCGAGCATGATCTGGACCACCAGCAACGCCACTGCGAGCATGGCCGGACGCAGCGGGCCACCGGGCCCCGCCACGCCTGGCTCGGAACGCCGGCGCCAGGTCAGGGCGGCGAGCGAGGCGATCATCAGGCTCACGATGAGCGCCACCAGCCGGTGGGTCCATTCGATCAACGTCGGCAGGTCGCGGAGCGACGGGATGAGGCGCCCGTTGCACATGGGCCAGTGGTCGCCACACCCCATGCCGGAGCCGGTGATCCGCACGACGGCGCCGAGGACGATCAGCCCGTAGACCGCGCCGGCGGTGAGGAATGCGATGGTTCGGATGGCCTGCATGAGCCGCAAGGTCACCATCGGCCGGCGCGATGGCAAGCGGCGGTCATGTCGCTCGAGCCCGGGCCGTGGTCGCGGTCCAGTTGCGGCGACGCGGCCGCCGGCCCCAGTGGAGAAACGAGTTCGGCAGGGGGCTTCTCGAGGGCGCCAAGGCGTTTGGTGGAGAGCCGGTTTGAGCCGACGCATGGCGTCGGGCGCGCCGATGAGGGGATGTCCGGGCGCGCTTGTGGCGCGTTCGAGAGTCCGGCTACATTCGCCCGATGTCCGACCCCTCCCAGGACCGCTGGGGCGAGCGCCTGCCCCGCCGCCTCGGGTTGGCCAGTGCGGTCGCGGTGCTGGTGGGCATCACCATCGGGAGCGGCATCTTCCGGACTCCGGCGGTGGTGGCGGAGCGGGTTGATGCCACCGGGCTGTTCGTGGCGGGTTGGGTGCTGGGAGGTGGGCTTGCGCTGGCCGGGGCGCTCACCTACGCCGAGCTGGCCGCGCTGTTCCCTCGAAGCGGCGGGCTTTACGTCTACCTCCGTGAGGGGTTCGGCCCCGGCGCCGCGTTCCTGTTCGGCTGGGCCGAGTTGCTGATCATCCGGCCGGCGGCACTCGGGGGGATCGCGATCGTCGCGGCCGAGTACTTGTGGCGCCTGTTGGGCGTGGACGGGTCCGCGGCGCTGGCCGCGCTCCCCATGTCGCTGTCCCAGGCGACGGCGGCGGTCTTCATTCTCATCGTCGCCACGGTGAACTACCGCGGGGTCCATCTGGCGGCCGTGGTCCAGAACGTCAGCACGGTCCTCAAGGTGGGGGCGTTGCTCGCCCTGGTGGTGCTGGGAGCCGCACTGGCGCCACAGTTCTCGCTGGCGCGCGCGCCGGGGGAAGCGGGGGCCGCCGCCGCTTCGCCGCTCTCGGGGTTCGGCCTCGCGCTGGTCTCCATCATGTGGGCGTACGACGGGTGGGCCGACGTGTCGTTCGTGAGCGGCGAGGTCCGCGACCCGCAGCGCAACCTGCCCCGGACGCTCGTGCTTGGCACCAGTGCGATCATCGTGGTCTACCTCGCGGTCAATGCGGTGTACCTGAAGCTCATTCCGCTTTCCCAGATGCCGGGCTCGCCGCTGGTGGCCGCGGACGCGGCCTATGTCGTCCTGGGACGCGCGGGAGTGGCGTTCGTGTCGGCGGCCGTCATGGTGAGCGCGTTCGGCGCCCTCAACGGCTCGATGATGGCGGGCTCGCGGATCTTCTACGCCATGGCCGACGACCGGCTGTTCTTTCAGAGGCTGGCAGAAGTACATCCGCGGTTTCACACGCCGTTCGGCGCGATCGTCCTGGCGGCGGCGCTCGGCATGGCGTACGTGTCGGTTCGGGAATTCGCCGAGTTGACCGATCAGTTCATCATCGGGATCTGGCCGTTCTACGCGCTCGGGGTCGCCGCCACGTTCGTGCTGCGGCGCCGTCGGCCCGACCTGGAGCGGCCGTACCGCACGTGGGGCTACCCCGTGGTGCCGTTGCTCTTCCTCCTGTCCGCGCTGTACCTGTTGGGGAACTACATGGTGTCGGAACCGGTGCTGTTTTTCGCCGATGTCGGCGTGGCCCTGTCGGGGATTCCGGTATACATGTGGTGGATACGGAGGCAGCAACGTGGCATAGCCGTTACTTGACGGCACGGTGGCGGCCCGCCACTTTCAGGCGCCCTTGTGAACCCGCAGAACCGTTCGTTCGTCCCGGTGGTGATCGTTCCGGGTGCGCTCGAGCACTCCCCGCTGAGTTTGACCTCATTGGAAGTCGAGGAGGATTTCTCATGAAGAGATGTTGGATCGTTTGCGTGGCGGTCGTCACGACCGTATTCGCGGCCACTCCCCTGCTGCTGGCCCAGGGCGTCACCACGGCGTCCATCAGCGGGATCGTGACGGACGGAAGCGGCAGGCCGATCGCCGGCGCCAATGTGCAGGCCGTGCACCAGCCGTCGGGGTCGGTGTACACGGCGCGCACCCGCGCGGACGGGCGGGTGTCCATCCCCGGAATGCGCGTGGGCGGCCCTTACCGGATCACGGTAGCCATGATCGGTTACGGCAACCTGGTCCGGGACAATGTGTTTTTGGCGCTGGGCACGGCGACCGATCTCGAGTTCGTGATGCGCGAGATCTCGGTGACCCTGGACGAAGTGGTGGTGACCGGCGTGTTCAGCTCCGAGCGGACGGGGGCGGCGACGGTGGTGAACATTGACGACTTGCGGCGGCTTCCCACGATCAACCGCACGCTCGGAGACTTCGCCCGCCTGACGCCCCAGGCCAGCGGGTCGTCCTTTCTGGGGCAGGACAACCGGCTCAACAACGTGACGGTGGACGGGGCCTACTTCAACAACTCGTTCGGTCTGGCCGGCGCGCCGGGGGAGCGGACCGGCGTTGCCCCGATCCCTCTGGACGCGATCGAACAGGTGAAGGTGAGCCTCGCCCCATACGACGTGCGGCAGGGCAACTTCGTGGGCGCCGGCGTCAACACGGTCACCAAGAGCGGCACCAACGAGTTTGGCGGCACGATCTACTACCTGTTTCGCAACCAGGACCTGGTCGGCGACTCCGCAAAGGCGCTCCCCGTTACTGTGGGCACATTCAAGTACAACCAGATCGGGGTCAGCCTCTCCGGACCCATCATCAGGAACAAGCTGTTCTTCTTCGGCAACTACGAGGGAGACAAGAATACCGCTCCGGGCACCACGTTCCGGGCGAACCTCGGGGGCGAGCCCATTCAGGGCGGCACCACCAGAGTGTTGAAGACCGACCTGGACAACCTGGCCAACTTCCTTTCGACCAACTTCGGCTACAATCCCGGTGCCTACGAGGGGTACGATTTCGAGACGCCAGCCACCCGATTCGTGGGCAAGCTCAACTTCAACCTGAACGATCGCAACAAGCTGAGCCTGCAGTATCGGCATCTGAATTCCGATACGGACGTGTTGCTGTCCAATTCGTCGTCCCTCGGCTTCGGGACCAGACGAAGCGTGACCGACGCGCTCAACTTCCAGCGGTCGAACTACATCATTCTGGAGAACATCCGCTCGATCGTGGGCGAGTGGAACGCGATGCTCGGCGGCAACAAGGCCAACAACCTGATCATCGGGTACAGCCATCACGACGAGAGCCGGGACGGTCGCGGCGCCCGGGGCTGCGACTCGACCTGCTGGTTCCCGTTCGTGGACATCCTGTCGGCCGGCTCGGTGTACACCTCGTTTGGCTTCGAGCCGTTCACGCCCAACAACGAGCTGCGCTACAGCAGCTTCCAGCTCCAGAACAACTTCACGATCTACGGCAACAAGCACGACCTGACGTTCGGGTCGAGCGTCGAGCGCTACGAGTCCGAGAACGTGTTCTTTCCCGGCTCGCAGAGCGTGTACGTCTACAACTCGTTGGCGGACTTCTTGACGGACGCCAACGACTATCTCGCCAACCCTGCGCGGACGACGTCGCCCGTGACGCTCCGGCGCTTCCAGCTCCGGTGGTCCAACATCCCCGGACAGGAGAAGCCGGTGCAGCCGCTGGAAGTGCTGTACGCCGGCTTGTATGCGCAGGATGAGTGGCAGCCGTTGGACAACTTGAAGGTGACTGCCGGGCTCCGGGTGGACGTGCCGTTCTTCGGGAACACGGGATATCAAAACGCGGTCGCCGATGCCATGACGTTCCGTGACGAGGACGGCGCTTCCGTCCAGTACCAGACGGCCAAGCTCCCGGATGCCAACCTTCTCTGGTCGCCGCGGCTGGGGTTCAACCTCGATGTCTTTGGCGATCGCCGCACCCAGGTGCGCGGCGGAACCGGGATCTTCACGGGGAGGCCGGCCTACGTCTGGATCTCCAACCAGATCGGCAACACCGGGGTCCTGACCGGATTCGAACGACTCGACAACACCACCGCACGGCCCTTCCATCCCGATCCGGATCACTACAAGCCGGCCACGGTGACCGGTGCGCCGGCGTCCACCTTCGAGCTGGCGCTCACCGATCCGGGCTTCAAGTTCCCGCAGCTCTGGAGAAGCGACATTGCGGTGGACCAGGAGCTGCCGTGGGGCCTGATCGGTACCGCGGAGTTCATCTACAACCGGGACGTGAACGGCGTGTATTACATCAACGCCAACCTGCCGCCGCCGGACTCCAACTTCGTGGGTCCGGACCAGCGCGGCCGCTGGCTGGTGGATCGCTGCCCGGCGACCGGCACGCAGGCAAACCGGATCAACTGCGCGGTGGACAACGCCATCGTGCTGAAGAACCAGAACGTGGGATACTCCTGGAACTTCGCGGCCAGCCTCGAGAAGCCGCTGACCGCCGGCTTCTCCGCCAAGGTCGCGTACAGCTATGGCGTATCCAAGAACACGGTGGATCCCGGCTCCATCGCGTTCGGATCCTGGAACAACAACCCCCACCGGGGTGACCCGAACAACCCGGGGCTCGGGTTCTCGTTCAACTCGCCCGGACACCGCGTCTTCGCGGCCCTGTCCTACCGCCGCGAGTACTTCTCCTTCGGGGCCACGACCATCGCCGTGTTCTGGGAAGGGCGCACCATCGGGAACGCGAGCTACACCTTCTCGGGCGACCTGAACGGCGACGGCGGCACCAGCAACGACCTGATTTACATCCCGCGGGACACCAGCGAGATGAACTTCCAGACCTACACCGTGACCGTGAGCGGCACGCCGGTGACGTTCACGCGGCAGCAGCAGCAGGCGGCTTGGGAGAACTTCATCCAGCAGGACAGGTATCTGCGGACCCATCGCGGGCAATACTCGGAGCGGGGAGCGGTTTTCCTCCCGATGGTCTATCGGGCCGACCTGAGCATCACCCAGGATTTGTTCAAGGACCTGGGCGGCAAGCGCAACAACCTCCAGTTCAGGCTGGACGTGATCAACGTGGGCAACCTGATCAATCAGAAATGGGGCGTCGGTCAGCGGCTGGTGAACACGCAGCCGCTGGTAACCGCGGGCGCGGACGCGCGTGGGGCTCGGTACCGCTTGAGGAACATCGGAAACCAGTTGCTGTCCACGCCGTTGCAGCAGACTGCCGGGCTGGCCGACGTGTACAAGATCCTTCTCGCCATTCGGTACACGTTCAACTGATCCGGCAATCCATCCGCCGGCGCGAGGGGCTCCCCGTCTGGAGCCCCTCGTGGTTTCTGGAGGCTAGGTTGGCGCCCGCCATGCCAGCCACACCCCTGCGGCCCCGAATAACAGGTTGGGCATCCACGCGGCGACGGTGGGCGGGAGCACGCCGCCCGCTCCCACCGCCTTGGAGAGCTGCACCAGGGTGAGAAACACCACGGTGGTGCCGAGTCCGATTCCCACACCGAACGCGCCGCCGGCTCGGGGATTCGTGATGGCGATCGGGGCGGAGAACACGGCGATGACGATGCAGGTGAACGGGATCGCGAGTTTGAGGGCCAGGTCCACCCGCAGCTTCCGCACGTCGCCCCCGGAGCGTTCCAGCCACCCGATATAGCGGCGCAGTTCGCTGAAACGCATCTCATCGGGGTTCTTGGGCTCCGCCAGCAGCGCGGCGGGCGTTTCTACCAGGCTCCGCACCCGAGCGGAATCGAAGGAGAACGACAGGTCCGGCCCCGGGCCGGTGATCAGTCGGAGCCGGCCGTCACTGAGCAGCCAGCCCCGCGCAGAATCGGTCCACACGCCCCGGCTGGCCTGTACGATAAGCGTGGGATACTCCGGGCCGGTGCCCGCCCGCTCCAGCACGGGATCGCGCAGCTCGCGCTCGGTGATGTCGAGGCTCCGCACGGCGTACACCCACCCCTGGTCCGCGCGGTACACGAAGTTGTAGCGCGTGGGCTGGGAGCGGATCTCGCGCTCGCCCAGCAACTCGAGCTGCCGGCCCTTCAGAATGGGCGCCAGTTCGCCCAAGACCAACCCCACGCCGGCCGCCACGACGGCCGCCGCCAGGACTGGGCTCACCAGTCGGTGAAAGCTGCGGCCCGAGGCCTTCGCCGCGGTGATTTCCGAATGGCGGCCCATGGCCGAGATGCTGAACACGGTCGCGAACAACACCGAAGCCGGCAGCACCAGGAAGGCCTTCTCGGGCAGACTGAACACATAGCTCAGCGCGATGTCGCTCGACTCCAGCCCGCGGCTCAGGTACTCGTCCAGCTTGTCCGTCAGCTCCAGAATGATCGCGACCAGGGGGAATCCAAGCAGCGTCACCACGAAGATCTTGACCCACTCCCGCAACAGGTAGCGGTCGAGAATCCCGATCACGCTACACTCCTGCGGCGCCCTGGAAGCCGGCCCCAGGTGAGTTCCGGCGGTGCCGCCGCCCGCCGCAGACGCCACAGGCCGAGCACGCCCAGCGCCCCGAATGCGAGGTTGGGCGCCCACATCGCCCAGAACGGCGGCACCAGCAGCCGGTTCGACAGCGTCTCGCCGCCGATCAGGCAAACGTAGTATACCGTGAACACGGCCAGG
>CAZVKD010000101.1:0-9982 GCA_964627675.1 uncultured Gemmatimonadaceae bacterium | reverse complement strand
AGATCGGTGACGCCCGTGTTTTCATCGATCTGAAGGACGGCGCTCCACGTGCTTCCACCGTCCGCCGTGCGATAGACCCCGCGCTCGCCGCCCGGTGACCAGAGTGGTCCTTCGGCGGCGACCAGCACCACGTTGCCGTTTCGCGGGTCCACGAGGATCCGTCCTATGTGCTGCGAGGCCGAAAGTCCCATGCGCTGCCAGGTGCGCCCGGCGTCGCGGCTGCGGTAGACGCCGTCGCCCCACCCCACGTGGCGGCCGCTCACGTTCTCGCCCGTGCCGACCCAGACCACCTCAGGGTTCGTGGGGTCGAGCGTCACCTCGCCGATCGAGTAGGACGCCTGATCGTCGAACACGGGCGTCCAGGTAAGGCCGGCGTTGGACGTCTTCCACACCCCGCCGGAGCCCGCGGCGACGTACCAGGTGCCCGGGGTGCGAGGATGAACGGCGATGTCGGCGATGCGGCCGCCGGCATAGGCGGGGCCGATGCTCCGCCACTTCAGGCCGGACGCCGCCGCGGCGAAGCGAGTGGTGTCGAGGGCTTGAACCGAGGCCTTGACCGGCGTCGCGGCGAACGCGGCCAGAAAGACGAACACTCCGGGTCTCATGGGGCCATCCGCGGGGAGGTTGAGCGAAGCGACGGAATCCGCGCCGATCGTTTAGGGGGTCGAGAGCTTCAAGCGGGCGAACCGTCTTGCGAAGGCCGCCGGCGGATTGTGTGCGGTCGCCAGGTCGTATGCCTCCCGGTACACGGCTCTCGCTTCGTCGCTTCGACCGGTCCGCTCGTACAGCATGGCCAGGAGGCAATGCATGAACGGATCGCGGTTGTTGCCCTCCATCGCGATCGCCTTGGTCAGCCACGACTCCGCGCCCTGGAGGTCACCGGTATAGAGCGCCACGTAGCCCGCGAGATAGGGGAAGAACCGCTCCTGCTCGGCGGCCATCGCGGGGTCGCTATCGAGTATGTGGCGAGCCGCCGCCACCTGACGCTCCGCTTCCGCTCGGTCGCCCCGCCGCGCGGCGAGCCGCCCGAGGGCGTGCGCCAGCCGATAGTCCCACAGGCTCTTGGGATGTGTCTTGGGTTCCGGCTCCTTGAGCCCCAGCTCGCTCCCCCGGCGATACATGCGTTCGGCCACGTCGAGGTCGCCGGCGTCAATGCACACGCGGGCGGATTCGTTGGCCATTTCGCCCTGTTGATAGAACGCGTTCTGGGGCTCGGCCGCTTCGCGCGTTTGCCAGTATGCGATCACCATCTCGTGGTACCTGACGGCGTTGGCGCAATCGCCCTCGAACCCGTACGACATGGCCATGCGGCGTTGCGCCGCCGCGCGCGCGGCGGCATCCGGCGCCGTGTCTATCAAGCGCTGAAAGATGGCGCGCGCCTCGGCATGAGCGCCTTCACGGTCGAGGCGCTGCGCTTCCCGCAGACTGTCGGCGCGCGAGCCGATCTCCCGCTGGGCCGCGAGCGGCAGGGGGTGGGCGCACCAAGTCGCGGCAGGCAAGACGACGGCGAGCAGGACACGACGAATGATCGGCATCGGCTCTCCCTTGGTCCGAAGTCAGTGGCTCAGGAGATACTAAAGGGCCGGGCGCCGAAGGGCGACCGGCGCCGGGCCCTGATTCAGGCGGCCCCCGGTCCCCGGTCCCCGGCCTCCGCTCGAGCGCCGGCCTCGCAAGTCTCAGTCGTCCAGCACCGGCAGGAACGCCTTGGGCACCGTTCGCATGTACCCGCCGTATCGCATCGGCTCCTCCAGCCGGCAGGACCACTCCAGGCGGTCCTTCCACACGGTCATGTCGGGGCAGCCGTCGCACATGTTCTGGCGGCCGTCGGCGAGGACATCAATCGGCTGAATGATCATCACCGACTGGAAGTGCAGGGGCCGAACGACTCGCAGGGGGTTCCGCGCGAGCGCCCCCAGATATGCCCCGGCGGTTGACGCCAGCCCGCGGTCGAATGGCGAGAGCAGGAGCATGGAGCGGCCGGCTCGGAGGAGCCGGGGACTCACGTACGCCAGATAGCGACCGCGGAACAGATGGTGGGCGGCTTGTGACAGTTCCATGAACTTGGGTCCGACGTACCCGTAGATCCGGTCCTTCGTCCCAATACGTCCCGTCAGGAGCCACTTGAAGGAGTCCGGCTTCTCGGTGCCGTTGAGATAGGCGCAGGGACGGAACTCAGGGAATCGGGTCTGGATGGCGGACAACACGTCGGTGGACTGGATGTCCACCCGCGGCGTCGCGTCGGTGGCGTAGGGCAGCTCATCGAGCATCACGCGTTGCCCGCCCACGTAGTAGTCATACGCCCCGCCGGTCAAGGCCGCGCGGAAGGTAATGAATACCAGCACGTGCACGATATCAATGTGCCGTTGTCCCCAGGCCACGATGTCGGGCACGGAGGCGAGCGTGTCCTCGTACACGGTGCTGTTGAACGCGCAGGACAGGCCGCCGACGTCGGCGGCCATCCGGGCGAATTCCAGTCGCAGCTCGTTGAGCTCGATTTCGCTCTTGCCGCGCCAGTGTGGGCGGGTCTGCTTGCTGTCAATATGGAACGTGAGTCCCCGGAGCCCCGCGCGCTTCAACTCGACCAGCAGCTCGCGGCCCAGCGCCAGCCCGTTGGTGTTGAGGATCGGCTTGAAGCCGCGCTGGGCGATGAGCGCGACGATGTCCACCACCCGTGGATGGGTGAGCGGATCGCCGCCGGCGACGGAGATCCCGTCGGAGGTTCGCAGTCGGGCGAACACGTCGAGCTCGTGCGCGATCTGCGCCAGCGACTTGTGCCCCTTGGGGTCGTTGGTCCGGTAACAGCCTTCGCAATACAGGTTGCAGGCGGCCGTGGGCTCGAGCCAGGAGATGGCGTTGTCGGGCAGACTCCAGGGAAGCCGGTACAGGCTGCGGTGGTCCAACGTGGGGGTCATCGGTCCTCCTCGAACCGCGTGGGAGGCGGCAGGGCGAGGGAACCGGGAGCCTGACGGGGTGCACGATGGTAGGGCGGTCGCCCCACGTCGTCAAGGCGAGTCGGTCACGGCTTCGGACGTCGGATGACGAACGCAGGCAGCGGCGTGGTCAGGCGTCGAGTCTGGGATCAACGATGATCTTCATGCTGTCCCCGCCCGCAATCATCAGCTCGAACCCAGCCTGGATCTGCGAGAGCGGCAGCCGATGGGTGATCAATCGGGTGAAGTCGAGGTACCCACCCGACACCAGCTCCAGGGCGTCCCGGAGGTCCTGCGGCGCGGCGCCGTAGGAACTGGTGAGCCTGACGCCCCGCTGCCAGAACACGTTGTCGAACGGCAAGGGGTAGCACTCCCCGGGCCCCATGGGCGCGAAGAAGGACACCGTCCCCCCGTGATCCACGCTGGCGAGGGCCGTGGCGATGGCCGCCCGGGCTCCGGTGCACACCACGACGTGATCAACGCCGCGCCCCAGCTCCCCGTGGATCAGCCGCGCCACGTCGTCAGCGGCGTCGAACACGTGGTCGGCGCCCAGGCCTTGGGCGAAGCGCCGGCGCTGGGGTTGGACGTCCGTGGCCAATATGGGTGACGCCCCTTTGGACTTCGCCCCCAGGATGTGGAGGCTTCCCGAGACCCCCGCGCCGATTACCAGCAGGCTCTCCCCGCGGGACAGACCCGCCTTTCGCTGCGCGCGAAGCACGCAGCCCAGCGGCTCCACCATGGATCCGACGTCGTCGGACACGTGGGGGGGCAGGCGCAGGACGCCGCGCTGCACGTTTTCCGCGGGCAGGCGAACGTACGCCGCGAAACCGCCGGGATCGAACGCGCTGTGCCGCAGCATGTCGCACGCCGTCTCGTGGCCGCGGCGGCAATAGCGACACTCCCCGCAGGGAACGTGATGCGTGGCGACGATGCGATCGCCGACGGAGAATCCATCCGCCCGTTCGCCGACCGCGACCACGGCCCCCGCCACTTCGTGCCCCAACACCGTCGGCGCGCGCGGGCGCCGGTACCACTCCATCACATCGCTGCCGCAGATCCCACTGGCGTGCACCTCGAGAAGCAACTCGCCCGGGCCGACCGCCGGCATGGGTTGCGAACCCAAGCGGATGTCGCGGTTGGAGTGGTAGATCGCGACACGATTCACGCTCGGCAGGGTCATCCGGGACTCAGACCGTCTGGAGCTGGCCTGGCTGCTTCAGCCGGGTGAAGAGCGCAAAGGCTTCGTCGGCGCTCGCCCCCTCGTGCACGATGGCCCTGAGCGCGCGGATCATGGGGACCGGATGATCCGACTGCCAGACGTTGCGACCCATGTCAACGCCCGCGGCCCCCTCCTGCATGGCCCGATACGCCGTAGCCAGCGCGTCGCGTTCGGTCCCGCTCTTCGGCCCGCCGGCGATCACGATCGGCACCAGGCACCCGGCGACCACCTCTTCGAAATCGTCGCAAAAGTAGGTCTTCACGACGTGCGCCCCGAGTTCCGCGGCGATGCGACAGGAGAGCGCCAAGTATCTGGCGTCGCGTTTTTCCAGCTCCTTCCCCACGGCGGTCACGGCGAGCACCGGAATGCCGTAGCGGGTGCCGCGGTCCACCAGGCGCGCGAGGTTCCGCAGGGTCTGGTGCTCGTACGCGCTCCCGACGTACACCGACAGCGCCACCGCGCTGGCGTTGAGCCGCACGGCGTCTTCCATTGCCGTGGTGATGGTTTCGTTGGCCAGGTCCGCGCCCACCACGGAGGAGCCGCCGGAGACGCGAAGCACGATCGGCACCGGCGTGGCCGGGTCCACGCAGTTGCGAACCACGCCGCGCGTCACCATGAGCGCGTCCGCGAACGGCAGCAAGGGTAAAAGCGTCCGGCGCGGCTCCTCCAGGCGGTGCGTCGGGCCGAGGAAATACCCGTGGTCGGCCGCGAGCATGACGGTGCGCCCATCCTCCGGCTTGAGGACGCGGCTCAGGCGATTGCGTAGACCCCAATCCACGATGCTGCCTCCAGATCAGGCGATGGCGAGCGACGGTGAGCGACGATCGGCGATGTCAGGGGATCGCACGCCTTGAATCTATCCCGCGCGGCCGCGGCCCGCCGCCTCAGGTCTCCGGTCGGTCGTGAGGCGCTGCCGTTCGGGTCCCCCGAAGAACCGTGCGATCAAGGCCAGGGCGATGCCGGAGCGCTCATCGCTGGTACACCACCCGCCCGCCGACGATGGTGTAGAGCACCTTGGCCTCGAGCAGCTTCGTCGGCGCGGTTCGCCCCACGGCCATCAAGTCCGCATCGAACACCGCGATATCCGCGAGCTTTCCGGCGGTGAGCGTTCCCTTGATGTTCTCCTCGAACGACGCCCAGGCCGGGTTCTTGGTGTATGCCTCGATGGCTTCCTCGATGGTAAGCCGTTGCTCCGGAAACCAGCCGTCTTTGGGCTCGCCCTTGAGCGTCTGTCGCGTCACGGCCGCGTACAGCCCGTACACCGGGTTCAGGTAATAGCGAGCCGCGTTGGTGCCGGGGCTGTCGCTCCCGAAGATCAAAATGGCACCGGCCTCTTTCAACGCGCGGAAGGCGTAGGCCCCGCGCGATCGCTCGGCGCCGATCCGCTGCTCCATCCACCGCATGTCGTCCGAGACGTGGTAGGGATTGACCTCGGCCACGAGGTGGAGCTGACCGAACCGCGCGACGTCGGCCGGATGCAGGACCTGTGCGTGAATCACCCGCCAGCGGTGATCGGCGTTCACCAAGTCGTGTCGCGTGAGGACGCGCTGGTAGATGTCCAGCAGCATGCGCACGGCCTGGTCGCCGATCGCGTGCACGTGCGGGGTGAGTCCGGTGGGCACGGCCTGGTTGAGCAGCCGCTCGAGATTGCCCTCGCCGAAGTCGGTGTACTTCTGCGACTCGGTCATGGCCAGCGCGGCGCCCGGTCGGGCCTCCGGCAGCATGATGGGTCGGACAATGCCACGGTTGGCCGGGTCGTGATCATACGGCCTGAAGAAGAGCGCGGTCGAGTTCCCCATGATGCCGTCCACCCACGCCTTGTAGCCGATGAACTTGAGCCAGTGATCGCCCAGGCCCTGGGTGATCCCCAGGGCGGCCGCATGAGTCACGTTGTCGAGCGACGGTCGAATCATGATGCGGGCCGTGAGTTCGCCGCGCCGCTGGAGCTCGCGATAGGCCTGTAACTGCTCGGCGGTCGTGAGGTCCTGGATCGTCGTGACGCCCGCTTCGCGCGCCTCGTGCCGCACCGCGCGGACCTGCGCCAGGCGCTGGTCGAAGGGCAGGGGAGGAATGATTTTCGTGACCAGGTCCACGGCGCTGCCGCGGAGAATGCCGGTGGGGCGACCGCGCGGGTCCCGCTCGATGGTACCGCCCTGAGGCGCCCGTGTGGTCTCCGTGATGCCGGCGGCGCGAAGGGCGAGCGAGTTGGCGAGATGCATCTCGCCGTCGAAGCTGCGCACCAGCACCGGATGATCGGGCGTGACGCTGTCAATCAGGTCTCGATGCGGCCGGAAGCGACGCGAGCGGGTGGCGCTCGCCGCGGTGCCGGCCGAGCCCGCGCCCCATTGCTCATAGGCGCCCCAATCACCCCGCGTGATCCAGCTCCCCCGGGGCACGCGCGCCGTCGCGGCCTTGACTCGCTCGATGAAGGGGCCGGGCTCATGCACGTCGAGCAAGTTCACGCCGGTGAGCAGCGCGCCCGTTGCCTGCACGTGCACGTGCGCGTCGTTGAAACCTGGGAACACGTGCGCCCCCCGGAGATCTATGATCCGGGTGGCCGGCCCCGCGAATCTGCGGACCTCACGGTTCCCGCCCACGGCCACGATCCACTCCCCATCCACCGCGATGGCCTGGGCCCGCGGGACCGTGGGGTCCAGGGTGTACACGTTGCCGTTGACCAGGATCAGGTCGGCGGTCTCCGGCGCCCGGCAGGCAGTGACAGCCAGCAGCGCGGCAAATCGAAGGACGCGTGGCATGAGCGCTCCCGAAGGTGTCAGGGCCTGGCGGAGTCCACGACCTGCGGCCGGTCTCTCTCGCGATCCACCATACAGAGAAAGCCAAGCGGCTCGCTCGTCGTGGCGCGGAACTGGTGCTTCGTGCCGGGGGCCACGTACACGCAGTCGAACGGCGAGATCTCGTATGTCTCGTCGCCGAGCGCGACCTGCCCCGTCCCGCGAATCACGATCACCGAATGGGGATGCCGATGGACCTCGAGCGACGAGTACCCCCCCGGCTGCACCTCGAAATAGCGGGTGAGGAAGTTCAGCGGCTCTTCCCCCGGTCCCTCGCCGAGGAGCGTCTGGCGCGTGACGTCCCGGGACTCTGCCGCCCCGGACCGGTACGCGCGGAGGTCCACGCCGCCCCAGCGGAATTCCCGGCACCTGATCACTTTCGACGCGTCACGCATGTCCGTATCGCTGCAGGGTCTCCACTAGGCGGGCCGTCGCCATCGCCAGATTGCGCTGCGCGTACAGGCTGCTCCCGACCAGGAACATCGTGTCCGGCCCGTAGCGACGGAGCAAGGCCGGCACGTGGGCCACATCCACGCCGCCGCCCGGCACCGGGAAGGCGGGCCGAATGCCATCGAGCGGCGCGCGGAGCCGCTGGTTGATGGCGAGACAGCTCTTGAGCGAAAAGGGGAATCGGCCGCCGGCGTTGGGGTAGATCACGCCGTCGCTGCCGATCACGCGGAACAGCGTGCCGAACAGGATGTCCGGCGCAATGCCGTGGCCCGGCTGTACCAGCGTGCCGGTGAAGGTGGGATGGCTGAGGATCGCCACCGTCCCGGTCGCGGCGACCTGTCGCACCGCATCCGGCCCCACCAGCATCGGGCTCAACAACACGCCCCGGCAGCCGAGTGATCGCACGTACGCGAGATCCTCGAGCAGCGTCGCCAGACCGCGGGACAGGTTGGGGAAGTACGCCGTTCGACCGCCGGTCTTCGCATTCGCCTGCTCCACCGCCTCCTGGCACCGCGCCACCCGCTCGTGGAAAGGCGCCGCCGGTTGGTTCGCGAGCCCGTGATCGTCCTTTACGATGTGCGCGCCGCCCGAGGCAAACGCGTGGCAAATCCGCGCCAGCTGCTTCGAAGACAAGCCCATCGGTTTGGACGCCGCGCACAAAAGTGGACCGCTTGGCACCGCGCAGATCCGGCGAATACCCGGGATCCCGTAGGCAGGACCGGGCAAACCGGGGAGCGGCGGCAGGTCGAGCTCGACCAGCCGAATGCCCTGCAGCATCGAGATATTCCCGAACAAGAGATTGAACAGTTGCGGAACGCTGTCCCCCACGATCCCGGGCTCGAACGTGCAGTCAACCCGCCAGCGTGCGGCGCCGACGCGTTCGACGCGCTGGATGGAGCCGACGACCGTGCGCCACAGCCGCCTCGGGATGCACCCGGCCGGTACCTCGGCGGTTTGCTCCACGACCATGTCGCGCGCTCGTGCGCGTGCGGCGGCGGCGCTCGGCGCCGTCAGCACGTATGCCGCCCGGATCCGATCTCTCCCACCCGCCACTGCGGCAACCCCTCCGGGTCTCGTGAGAACACGTTGGCGCAAGGCACCGCGGGTGTCCAGCAAGGCGCCCGCACGCCACGAGGGGGATGAAGCGCCGCTCAGAAGCGCCTCAGACCGGGTTCATTCGCGGCCGCCGATGCTGCATGAGCGGGTATTCGCCCAGCGAGGAGCGCCATCATGAGCAGCCCGGTTATCCAGAAAACCGCCCAGCCCGCGGATCACGGGGAGGACTTCGCCGTGACGCTTACCCTGAATGAGGGGTATGCGTTCGAGACCACGTTCGACGGCACCGATGTCCCGGCGCTGGTGGTTGACGAGCAGCCGCCGCTGGGCGCCGCCGCCGGACCCAATCCGGCGCGGTTGCTGGCCACCGCGGTGGGGCACTGCCTCGGCTCCAGCATGCTGTTCTGTCTCCGGAAGGCGAAGGTCGAGCCCGAGGCCCTGCATGCGACGGTGACCGGCTTCATGGTCCGGACTGAACGGGGCCGACTGCGCATCGGTGGACTGAGAGTGTCGCTGGATCCGGTGTTCAAACCCAGCGATCGCGAGCGCGCCGCCAGGTGCCTCGATGTGTTTCGGGACTTCTGTATCGTGACCGAGAGCGTGAGGAACGGGATTGACGTGCAGGTGGCGATCAGTCCCTGACAGCGTCGAGGGGCGGCAGGTGCGGTAAGGGGGGAGCCGAATCGTCGCGGCGGCCGCGCCAGGAGGGGTCGGGTGGGCCCGGGGGGTGACGCCCTTTCACGCAGCTGGACCGCGGGGCGGTACTCGCTGTTCCAGAGCCGCACCGGTGACGTATGTGCCGAGCGCGGCCGCCAGCGAGGTCAGGAAGGGGTAGGGCCAGGCGAGCGCGAGGCCGGCCACGTACACGACCACGCCGGCCACGAGCGTGGCCAACGCGGTCCTGGGACCGCCCAGGTCGGTGAACAGCGCGAAGCTCACCACCACGAGCGTCCCCGCGCTCCCGAACGCGGACGCTTGCTCGACCAGCGCGAATACTCCCTGGGCATGTCGGGCCAGGAAATAGGCCAGGACTCCGAAAGCGATCACCGCGGCGCGGGCCACTCGGACTTTCAGCCGTTCATCGTCCCGGCGGAGCAGGGGCATCACGAGATTGTGGGACAAGAGCCCGGCGGGAACGAGCAAGGTGCTGTCAACCGTCGAGAGAATCGCCGAGATGAAGGCGCCCACAAAGGCGGCGTAGGCAACGGTGGGCAGCAGATCCCGCGCCAGTGAAGGGATCAACTGCTCGGGGTCCGAGAGCGGTCTGGACGGGGCGAGTCCCGCAACGCCGATGAAGACCGGGATGAGTCCGACGGCGAGGTACAACCCTCCCGCGATCAATGCCGAGCGCCGTGCCACGGTGGCCGTCGGGGTGGCGATGACCCGGGCGACCAGTTCCGTGGCGACCACCGAGCCGCACACCGGAATCGCCCAGCGCTCGACGGTCTGGATCAGCGGGCCTTCCGGAAGGGCGCCAAGCCGGACGCGGCCTCCGGTTGCAACGGCCGCCCAGGCGCCGCTGACCCTCGACGAGG